>CASEAJ010000015.1 GCA_949285425.1 uncultured Porphyromonadaceae bacterium | reverse complement strand
TGTACGGACAAACAGAAAAGTCAACCCGACAAGTGAATAGTTGACAAACGAGTCAACCCAATATAAACATAAGTCAAATCTGAGTCAACCTCTTTTATGCATTAAGATATTTTAAGTCAACCTTATTCGTTAAATGACAGTCCTTTCAGTCCAAAAGAAAAGTACTTCTTCTTCATATTCACTATAATTGATTAATGATTGATTCCGTTTTGTTACCAAACATGTCTCAGGCAGGTAGATTTTGAGGCTGCAAAAGTATAAATAATTTCGCAAGATTACAATTTGCTTTTTGTTTTTTATTAAATCAGAAAAAAAGCAATTAATATGCAATGTATATGAGAAAATTGTCAGAAGACCATTTCTGCGTCATCGTGGTTCCTGCCATTGCGTGATAGCTCCTTTGGGCAGGAAAAATTATCGGATAACTTTGTTTTACACGGTTTTATATGGAAGGCTTGTTTTGTGTGGTTTTTTTGAAGTATCTTTTTTAATATAACAAAAGCTGATGTGAAAATGTTCAAACAAAATTTTTTCAGTGTAGAATGGAAATCTCAGAAAAAATGAACAATTTCCGGTTTTTTAACGAAGTTTTTCTTTTCTAGCCTAAATATAACTTTCCTGTTTGGCCCTATAAGAAATTTCACATGAGCCCGGCACATAACCGGAAATAAATGAAGGAAACTGGAAATTGTTGTCGGTTCGTCTGCTCGATGTCGTGTGTTTATGCCTTTAAAGTTCTCTTTTCACCTAGGTGAAAAGAACGTCTCACGTATGTGATACACGTGTCTCATATACGTGATACACGTGTTCCACATACGTGAGACGATAACTTTGACGGCATAAAAAGGAAAAAGCGTGCTGCTGGAAGCACAAAACCGTTATCACGGACTCACGTATCAGTACTATAAAGATTGTCTTCTGTGTTCTTTTGATTTTATGAGATTTGTTGTTTTTTCATTATATCACTAACCCGGTTTTAGATGGCATTCCTGCTCCATTCAGTAATTTACCATCCTGCCATTTCAAGTTAGGATAGGATTTCCTTAATTCTTTCACGCTATCCGTTATACCGCTGCCACCGGATGTGGCAAACGGAACAAGTGTTTTGCCTTTCAGGTCATGGCTTTCAATGAATGTATTGACAATTTGCGGAGCCTGATTCCACCAGATGGGATAGCCGATGAAAATGACATTGTAGGCAACGACATCCTCTGATTAATTTCACCTGTCATATTCCTGCTTAATGATGCGCAATGCCTTGATAGCGGCAGGGAAACCGATATAGGGCAGGCACTGGATAACGGCGGCGGTCAATGTTTCGGGCATGTTGCCCGCTTTGATGTTGCCGTGATAGTGCGATTGAAGCTGGCTTTCGGCTTCCAAGGTGGTCAGTACACAATAGCCCAACAACTCGCGTGTCTGTAAATCGAGTGCGCCACGGCTGTAAATCTCGCCGAAGAAATAGTCCGTAAGGAACTGTTCCACGTCCTTGCCCATGTCACCGGGCAAGCCTTCCATCACCGAAGAGATGCCGTCGGGATAAAGTTTGTCCTGAATGGTCTTGCCTGTCTCGTGGCGGTTATCCTCAGTCACCGTACCTTGTTTTTCCAGCGGCAGTGAGATACCTCGCTCCTTGAACACCTCATTTGCTGTTGCCACGGCATTCAGCATCTTTGGGAAACCGATAAACGGGGCTGTGAGATACATCACTTCACGCAGTTCTTCGGGAGTGACGCCGACATTGAGTGCTGCTCCGGCATGGGCTTTCAGTTGCGGGAGTGTCTGCATCGTGGCAAGAGTGATGCAGGTAATCATTTCGCGTTGTTTCAGCGTAAGGCCGCCTGTTTGGAATACTTCACCGAAGATGAACTTCTGAAGAATGTCCATCATTTCCGGGTCCGTGCCCTGTCCGGTAAGGGCTTCGCCACCGAACAAGACGTGATAATTTTGCTTGCAAACTTCGATTCTATCCATGTTGTCTGTTGTCTGTGCCGTCGCGGACAGGCTTCCTGCCAGTGCGAGGGCGATTGTTCCTATTACTTTTTTCATATTATTCAATGTTGAAGGGTTATAAATCCATTATATTCTTGTTTTTGCCAGATGCAAAATTACATCGGAACAAGGAGGAACATTGTAATCATAAACAGGCAATCCGTACCATTTTCACTGAAATCGCGTGTTTGCGTAAATTATTGTCTGTGAAAAGCCTTATCTTTGCGTAAGGCAAGCAGCACTCGGCAATTTGAAAACAAGTTTTCATTGTCTTTTTTTCATTGCCTTTGTGCAGGTTTAACAGGAAAAAAGATGAGTAAAATACTGAAAGTAAGGAATGTCAGCGACTACGGTCACTACCTTGGATGTTCCGATCAGCATCCGTTGGTCTGCGTCATCGACTATGCCGAGGTGTCGCCCATACGTCACAGTCTGAACAATTACAGCGTGTACGGGCTGTTCCTGCGGGATGATGCCGATGTGGACTTGGACTATGGCTGCGGCAAATACGATTATCACAAAGGCACGCTGCTCTGTGTGGCTCCCGGACAGATAGGCGGCAAGGAGGACAACGGCGAGCGGGTGTCAATTACAGGTTGGGCGCTCTTGTTCCATCCTGACCTGCTGCATGGTTTCCCGTTGGAAAAACGTATCAAGTATTATTCGTTTTTTGACTACCGTGTGAACGAGGCTCTGCACATGACCGATGAGGAACACGACATCCTTGTCTCACTGATGCGTCAGATGCGCCAGGAACTTGCGGGGAAGCCTGACGAGTTTCAGAATGCCATCCTCGTGGGCTATATCGAACTGACGCTCAACTTTTGCCAACGTTTCTACAACCGCCAGTTCGTCACCCGAAAGATGGAGAACTCCGATATCCTCGTCCGCTTCGACTGCCTGCTACGCGACTATTTCGAGGACAAGCTCCAACTGACCCTCGGCCTGCCCACCGTGCAATATTGTGCCGACAAGTTGTGCATGTCTCCCAACTATTTCGGTGATGTCATCAAAAAGACAACGGATGAAACTGCCAGCAGCCACATCCGTCGCTTTGTCATCCAACTTGCCAAAAATGAACTGGCGGCAGGAGAAACCATCTCTCAAGTCTCAGACCGTCTCGGCTTCGAATATCCCCAGCATTTCAGCCGCATGTTCAAGAAACAGGAGGGTATCACTCCGTCGGAATACTGTCAGAGACTCCATTCTTGACAAACAATCTTTCCGCATTCCTCCACAAAAACATATCCATATATTCGGCAAATTCCTTGTCCGAAGCGAGCGTTTGTTTCAACTTGTGCAGGTTGGATTTCAGTACGTCAGCGGGCATATAGGGATAATCCGAGCCGTAAAGGATGTGGTCGGGCGTGGTGATGGTAAGCAGCGACCGCAAGACCTCGACGGTAGGACTGCCTGCCAAGTCGAAGTAAAGGCGCGACAGGTTGCCTTCCCAGTCTATCGGCTGCATATAGCCCAGCTTTACCATTGCCGGAAGAATGGACTTCATTCTCGGCAATGCCAATGGCAAGAACGAGCCGCAGTGGGGCACGACCACTTTCAGGTTCGGATAGCTCACCAGCACGTTCCTTGCCAGCATATTCACCACGGCGCGGGTGGTCTCTGCCGGATATTCGTACATCGCCAGCGGTGTACAGGCAATAATTTTCTCCTGATAAGGTGTGGGGCGGTGTGGATGGATGATGATGACGGCATGACGTTCGTTCAGAACTTCCATCAACGGATTCAGTGCCTCGTCGCCCAAGTATTGCCCACGGCTGTTGGTCGCCAACTTCACGCCGTCTGCCCCCAATGTATCAAGTGCATAGACTGCTTCACGGATGGCGGCATCCACATTGGGCAAAGGCAGGGCGGCACAGAACTTGAACCTGTCGGGATATTGCTGTTTTATCCTTGCCGAAACTTCATTTATTCGGCGGATGCATTCGGCACTCTCTCCTGCATTGCCATAATACGGATGTGGGGCGGGCATGGTCAACACAGCGGTACGGATGTCCACACTGTCCATAAAAGCAATGTGCCGTCCGGCATCCCACTCTGGCAGCGGAAAAGTTTCTTCCAACTCCGCTCCGTTCGCTTTCAGCACCTCCAAGTATTCGGGGATGATGATGTGGGTATGGACATCAACCGTCTGTCCACAAAGAGAAACGAGACCAACAGACATTTCCATGAACAACAAAATAAACAATCTCTTTTTCATGTATCAAGCATATTATTCCATAAGGTTGATGATTCGATTGGAAGAATTGAGCGGTGTCTGGTCTGACAATACCAATGATTTCACCATGTGTAATGTCCCTTGTTTGTATTTCTGAAAATGCCTGGAAGCTATGTGCTTGTCGTAAGCCTCTTTGCTTGCGTATGTTTCAAGAATGGTTATTTTACAGGGACTCTCTTTTTCGCCGAGAGCATACATGGTTAGTACGCCAGGTTCAGTACGCAGGGAGATTTCGCCCACCTCTGTCGCATATTTTATATAATCATTGAGGAACTGCGGATAGACTTCGATTTTCGACAGGCGTACGATACCGTCGGCTGCCATCTTTTCTTTGGCGCACATGCCCGGCTGCTTGGTTGGATGCGTTTCCTTGTCTGTTCCGCTGCATGATAGCAGTCCGAACAGAAGTAATGCAGTTAATAGATTTTGTGCCATATTGAATTTTTCTGTCATCATGTCATTATCTTTCAAATCTTACGTTTATACTTTCTGTCCCTTGTAACAGGCTGATGCCGTCTCCGTCGATATGTCCGATTTTGATGAGCGAATTGCTTGCAGGCCAATCACGGCAGAAAATGGCTACATTGCCCCACGGCTCATAGATGGTGATGTCGCCCGCCTGCGGCTCACAACCGCGCGGTGTATCATCAAGATTAAGTTCCGGGTTTGGATAGAAGATTTTTTCCGTGCCGTTGTTGTAGTCCTCTAATGTAATCTCCAACGGCAGACGGGAAAAAAAGTCGCGGGCTGCACCGTTCTTCTCCATCGTAGCGGTAATGCTTTGTTTGCCTATAATGATATTGATTTTCAATGATGTGGCATCGGATGTATTCGGTTCCTTACGGCTCGTGCCAAGACTTTCCAGCCATTGCGGAATACGTGTCTCCATATTGCCCAACGTACTTGAAGTGAGCAACAGCGATTCCTCAAACATAGCATCGGGAACAAGTGTTGCAGCATCCCTCTCGGAAATGCTTATACCGCTGCTTCCACTGCTGGCAAAGAGGGCGATACGTTTCCCTGCCAACAAATTGGCGTGATTGTACAGGAAGGCCTGCATCGGAGTCGCCATGTGACTATACCAGATAGGATAACCGATGAACACGATGTCATACTCATCGAAATTCTCCACGGATGTGCTGATGGCGGGATAGTTGCCTTGCCCGATGGCATCCAGTTCTTCCTGCGCGCGGTTAAGCATCGCATTGTAGTCATCCTCATAGGGCATTTCCGGCTCCACCACTATCATGTCGCAATCCAATGTGGATTGGATGGTCTGTGCCATCCGTTCCGTATTGCCCGATCGGGAGCTGTAGAGAACAAGGTAGCGTCCGTTCTCTCCGTCCACGTAGCCTTCTTCTTTCTCGCTTTCATTCCCGTTTCCCTCATCGTATTCTTCGGGAGCGGTCTGTTCCTGTCCATCAGTCAACGGCTCATCTTCGCTGCAAGCTGTCGTTACCATAAGTGTCATCAACAGCATGAATGGGATTGAAAATAATTTTTTCATATTCTTTAATTATTGATTCTTGTTATGTTGCAAAGATATAGCGATACGAACAGAGGCAGGATAGACAGATTCTCTGTGTTTGTAACAATTTTACAGAAAATGAATTGATAAAAAAGAAACAGTGTCCGTCAAAATCAGAAAAACACTGTTTCCGAAGTTTTTTGACAAAGAATCTGTTATTTATATGATTTCCTGTAGATATTTATAATATCCTCATCTGTCATCTGCACGCGGTCACTGGTGAACATTACGCCCATCACTTCGCGGGTGTTACGCATCAGCGTCTCGAACTCATCGGGTCTAATACCGTAGTCCGACATTTTCAGATCTGCCACGCCGCAAGCCTCCTGTAAACGAGTGAGGGCGGTCAGGAAGTCTTCGGGCTTCGTGGCTTCGGGCATTCCCATCGCCTGTGCCATACGGATGAAACGGTTGTCGCAGGCATGGTGCTCGATGAAGTATTTGTAATATGCTTTGCTGACCATAATCAGTCCTGCACCATGGGGCAGTGCCGGATGGTAGGCGGAAAGTGCGTGTTCCAAAGCGTGTTCGCTGGTGATAAGCGTGAGGCACATCACCACGCCCGACAGGGTATTGCCGAAAGCTACGTGTGTGCGGGCTTCCATGTCCTTGCCGTCCTTTACGGCGCGGGGCAGGTACTTTGCCAGATTCTCAATGGCAGTCAGGGCGTACATGTCGCTCATCAGATTCGCACCACGGGCGATATAGCCCTCCGTGCTGTGGAACAGGGCATCGAAGCCTTGGTATGCCGTGAATGTTGGCGGTACACTTGCCATCAGTTCCGGGTCCACGATGGATAGGACAGGGAACAGGGAAGCATCGCCAACAAACGCCTTCTCGAAAGTATCCTCTTTGGTGATGACGCCCGAATTATCCGTTTCCGAACCTGTGCCTGCCGTGGTGGTAATGGCGATAATGGGCAATGGCTTGACGGTAATCGGCTGTCCTTTACCAGAGCCGATGGGTACGTAGTCCCATAGTTCGCCTTCGTTGGCAGCCATTACTGCAATGGCTTTCGTGCAGTCCATCACGCTACCGCCACCCAGTGCCACAAGGAAGTCACAGCCGTTCTCACGAGCAGTTTTTGCTCCTGCGTCCACATTACCCACAGTAGGGTTCGGCATCACACCGTCGAACACCACCGTCTTCACACCCACCTTGTGCAATTGCTCTTCCGTGCGCGAGAGATAACCGTTGGCACGGGTAGATTTTCCGTTGGAGATGACGATGAGAGCACATTTGCCCGGCATCGGTTGTTCACTCAGTTTGTATAGCATCCCTGCCCCGAACATCACGCGGGTAGGAACGTACATGTCGTAAGTAAGATTCGTTTCCATATTCATTATTGTTAAATGTTATCGTATTGTCATTTGTCAATTTGGCTCTCCGTGAAAGGGTCGGCACGGTGTCCCAACAGGTCAATCTTGGCGTAGGCGGCATCGAACTCTTCCATTTCATAGGGAGTCAGCCGCACGGAAGCTGCGCCGAGAAAATCATCAAGATGGTCGGGATTGGTTGTACCGGGTATCGGAGCAATCCATGGCTTGCGCGAGAGTATCCATATCAGGGCGAACTGTGCCGGAGTCACCCCTTTGCTCTTTGCCCATTCCTCCACGAGATAGACTAACGGCATATTGTGCTTCAACGCTTCAGGTTGGAACTGCGGCAGGTTGTAGCGGCGGTCGCCTTTTGGAAATCGGCTGTTTTCATCAATGGTTCCGGTAAGGAATGCACGACCCAGTGGGCAATAAGGCACAAAGCCGATACCTAATTCTTGAAGCGTGGGGAATATCTTGGTTTCCGGCTCACGCCACCAAATGGCATACTCGCTCTGCACCGCCGAAAGCGGACATACGGAGTGTGCCCTGCGGATGGAACTGGCACTTGCCTCCGATAATCCCCAATGCAATACCTTTCCTTCCTGCATCAGGTCTTTTACCACACCTGCTACATCTTCCATCGGCACGCTCGGATCTACACGATGCTGATAGAGCAAATCTATATGGTCTGTACGCAGACGGCGCAGCGAACCTTCCACAGCCCGGCGAATATGCTCTGGATGACTGTTCAAGGCGGTCGGCTGATTTTCTTCCACGCCGAAGCCGAACTTGGTTTCTATCTTCACTTTGTCACGGAACGGTGCGACAGCTTCGCCCACCCATTCTTCGCTGGTATAAGGGCCGTACACCTCCGCTGTATCGAACAATGTGACTCCTTGGTCGTATGCCCGGCGGATAAGGGCTATCATGTCTTTCTTCTCGTATCTTCCGCCGTAATAGCCCATCATAGGCAAACAACCCAAACCTATGGCGGAGACGTCCAACCCGCCAAGATTTCGGTGTTCCATATCCTTGTTCTTTTTCAGATTGCCGGAAAACTCATTTGTTTTATTCTCCTTTGCAGGCATTGTTGAGGCAAAAACCTGTCCTATGCCCGTCATTGTTCCGGCTACCGCCAGAGCATGGCCGGTCGCTTGTTTTAGAAAATTTCTTCGGTCCATAATCTATTGATTTTAATCTTGATGCAAAAGTAGTGTGGAACAGGTAAAATGTCCGTAACGATAACTCGGAGGTGTATACCCCTTTTACTGAAAGTGAAATTTTGCCGTTACAGACTGAATACTGTACTATTCCATATCCCATTGTGTTATCAATATTTGATAGAATAACAAAAAGTGCTTCATTTCAAATAGACTACGTTTTTTCTTGTCTGTTTGCTAAGGATGTTTTGTGGGGGTGGTTTCACATAGGCATTCATGTGTATGCAATATGCAACACGGAACGGCAACCTCCTCGTTATGAAAGCAAAAACCGGAAAAACAGAAGGTCCGGTTTGGGTTAAAAATAGTTTATTCTTTGTTTTTTTGAGGAAATAATTTGACTGCTCAATAAAAAATGTTTTAATTTGTAGTCCAAAATGTAAAATATAAATTTTATCACAATGAAGAGCGAAATATTAAAGTACTTGGGAGTCTTGGTTATTTTGGTTGGCGTGGCTCTGTTGGTTGTCTATAATTTCGGAAGCTATCCTGGAAACGGAATGCTGGTGGCAGCAGGAGCTTGCGTTGTTGTTGGTGCGATAGGGCATATCGTTCTGAACAAATATATTGAATAAGGAATTACGGATAAAACATCAGAATGTATATTGTTCCGCCCTTCAAACGTGTGTGTTGAAGGGCGTTTGTTTTTAAAAACACATGGACTTTCCGCTTTTTTGTGTGGAAAGTGCCGTTGAAAAAGGAAGGAATCCGCCATCTTTTTCTTGTGATAAAAAATATTGGTATTGATTATGAGACTGATTCCATTTTTGAAAGGAGCATGTGTGTGCTTGCTGTGTGCCGGATGGCTTACGGCTTGTACGAAAAACGCTTCGGAACGTCAGGGGCAAAAGCGTCAGCTTGACCGGCCGGTGGAGGTTCCTTCGTTTTCGGCCGATTCGGCATGGAGGTATGTACAGCAGCAGGTCGATTTTGGAGCCCGTGTTCCCAATACACCCGAACATGCGGCGTGTGCCGCTTTTCTGGCCGGGAAGTTACGTTCGTTCGGCGCTGAAGTGACGGAACAGCGTGCCGACTTGCGGGCATTTGATGGTACGGTGCTGAAAGCGGTGAACATTATAGGTTCTTTTCGTCCGGAAACCCAAAAACGGGTGTTGCTGTTTGCACATTGGGATACCCGTCCGTGGGCCGATAACGATGCCGAGCCGGCCAACCGGGCAAAGCCGGTGCTGGGGGCGAACGATGGGGCGAGCGGAGTAGGAGTGTTGCTCGAAGTGGCCCGGCAGGTAGGCATGCAACAGCCGAATGTGGGGGTCGACATAGCCTTTTTCGATGCGGAAGACTATGGAGCGCCGGAACATGTGGCCGGCGTGGCCGATTCATGGGCATTGGGGTCGCAGTATTGGGCAAAGCATCCGCATGTGCCCGGCTACAAGGCTCAGTATGGCATATTGCTCGACATGGTAGGTGCGCCGAACGCCACCTTCTACCGCGAACAGATATCTGAATATTACGCCGCACATGTGGTGGACAAGGTGTGGGCCCAGGCCGATGCCTTGGGATTCGGGGGCTATTTCATTAACCGTACGGGAGGGGCCATTACGGATGACCATCTGTATGTAAACCGTCTGGCGGGCATTCCATCCATTGATATCATTCAACGCGATGTGCAGTCGGATACGGGATTCGGTGCCTATTGGCACACCGTGCATGACACCATGGACCATATAGACAAGAACACGTTGATGGCCGTGGGGATGACGTTGATGTATGTCATTTACAACGAATGATGAAAGGATGAACAAATGCTTGTTTTGTTGTTTCAAATGTAATGCAAATATGAAACCAATTGTAATCTCAATCTGCATCGGGCTGTCCGTGTTGTTGTCGTCGTGCATTACGGCCCGGAAAATGGAAGCAACCCGTTTTACTCCCGATGACATTAAACTGGGTATGTCCAAAAACAGTTTCGTCCGGCGTTTCGGTGAACCGAACATGCAGAACATGTATGTGGAAGATGGTGTCTTCGTTGAAGAGCTGTTGTATGTGGAAACCGTTTATTTCGGTTACGATTTGCGCAAGCTCAACAGCAAGTTTGTGTTCAAGGATGACAAACTGGTTCGGCGCGAACAGTGTGAAGACCAGCTTTTCCGGCGCGAACAGGAACTGAAGAAACTGCTTGAGGAAGCGCATGATGATGCTGAGGACTGAAAAAGGAAGGAGGACGAGGGTATGAATACGAGATATAAACGTATAGCAGTGAAAATAGGCAGCAATGTACTGACCCGGGCCGATGGTACGCTGAACATAACACGCATGTCGGCTTTGGTGGACCAGGTAGCATTGCTTCACAAGGCCGGTGTCGAACTGGTGATGATATCATCGGGAGCGGTTGCTTCGGGGCGGAGCACCTTGAAGGTCAACCGCAAAATGGATGTGGTGGACCAGCGTCAGTTGTTCTCGGCCATAGGGCAGGCCAAGCTGATAAACCATTATTACGACCTTTTTCGCGAACACGGCATTGTGGTGGGACAGGTACTCACTACAAAGGAGAACTTTGTGGGAAGGCGGCATTACCTGAACCAGCGCAACTGCATGCGGGTCATGCTCGACAACGGTGTGATACCGATAGTCAATGAAAACGATGCAGTGTCGGTGTCGGAACTGATGTTTACGGATAATGATGAATTGTCGGGGCTCATTGCCTCGATGATGGACATGGAGGCCTTGGTTATATTAAGTAATATTGATGGCATATTCAACGGCTCGCCCTCCGACCCGCATTCGGAAGTGATTCGTGAAATCCGTCCGGGTGAAGATGTGTCCGACTTTATCCAGGCGGGCAAGTCCACTTTCGGTCGTGGAGGCATGCAGACCAAGACAAGTATTGCCCGTAAGATTGCCGATGAAGGCATTGATGTCTACATTGCTAACGGAAATACCGAAAACATATTGACTGATTTGCTCGATGAGGAAAAACAGGTGGTTTGCACCCGTTTCCTGGCCGCACAAGACAATGTGTCGAGTGTGAAGAAATGGATAGCCCACAGTGAGGGCTTTGCCAAAGGAGAAATTCATGTCGACGGCAATGCAGCGAAGGCTTTGGTCGGCGACAAGGCCGTGAGTCTGCTCCCG
This sequence comes from uncultured Porphyromonadaceae bacterium, assembly GCA_949285425.1. Classification (GTDB taxonomy): domain Bacteria; phylum Bacteroidota; class Bacteroidia; order Bacteroidales; family Paludibacteraceae; genus QVMH01. Next base: position 6,221 of record CASEAJ010000015.1, on the reverse strand, counting down.
GTGGGCATTACGTCCGTTTCGGGTGACTTTGAAAAGGATGACATTGTCAGAATTGTGGATGAACAGGGGGTGCTGCTCGGTGTGGGCAAAGTTCAGTGCGACAGTGCGACGGCCCGGAAAATGGCCGGACAGAAAAACCAGAAACCTGTGATACATTATGATTATATGTATCTGGAATAATGTATTAATGTTGCGATAGTGTAAAAGAAGTAAATGCTAAGCATATGGTGACTATGGATAATTCCAATTGGAAAGAGCAAGCGTTGCGGGCCTCCCGTTCGCTGAACCTGTTGCCCAAAGACAGGTTGAATGAAGTGTTGTTGGCCATTGCTGATGAGGCGGTGGCGAAAGCGGAGTACATATTGGCGGCCAATGCTGAAGATTTGGCTGCAATGGACCCGGGGCATCCCATGTATGACCGGTTGCAGCTCACCGTCAAGCGCATTGAGGGCATTGCCGCCGACATGCGCAATGTGGCATCGTTGCCTTCGCCATTGGACAAGGTGCTCATGGAAACGGTTCGTCCGAACGGTATGAAAATAACCAAGGTGAGTGTGCCTTTCGGGGTAGTGGGAGTCATTTACGAAGCTCGTCCGAATGTAAGTTTCGATGTCTTTTCCCTGTGTTTCAAGTCGGGTAATGTCTGTGTGTTGAAAGGAGGAAGCGATGCCTGGCATTCCAACCGTGCCATTGTGGATTTAATCCGTTCGGTGCTGTCGCGTTTTGGCATTGACCCGAACGTGGTCATTTTGCTGCCTGCGGGGCACGAAGCGGCAGCCGAACTGATGCAGGCGGTTGGCTATGTAGATGTCATTATTCCACGGGGCGGTAAGGGACTTATTCAATTTGTACGCGATAATTCGCGGGTACCGGTCATAGAAACGGGTGCCGGCATTTGTCATACCTATTTTGACGAGTTCGGCGATTTTGACAAGGCAGAACGCATTGTGTTCAATGCCAAGACCCGGCGGGTGAGTGTGTGCAACGCTCTCGACTGTCTCATTATACACGAAAAACGTTTGGCCGAACTGCCAGCTCTGTGCCGGCGGTTGGCACAGAAAAACGTGACGGTGTATGCCGATGAACCGGCCTACGCCGCATTGGACGGACACTATCCCGAAGACCTGTTGCAACATGCTGACTCCGACAGTTTCGGTACCGAATTTCTCGATTATAAAATGGCTGTCAAGACCGTCGCTACCATACACGAGGCACTTGAACACATCAGTATGTACAGTTCAAAACACAGCGAGTGTATTGTGAGCGAATGTCAGGAACGCATTGCTTTGTTTGACCGTGCGGTCGATGCCGCTTGTGTATATACCAACGTGTCGACGGCCTTTACCGATGGCGCCCAGTTCGGTTTGGGGGCGGAAATAGGTATCAGCACACAAAAGCTCCATGCCCGCGGCCCGATGGCCTTGGCGGAACTCTGCTCCTACAAATGGATAATAAAAGGTGATGGGCAGACACGGGAGTGACCGGCTTTGTCACTCGTCACTTGTCACTCATAACTAAACGTAATGATATGAAAATGAAAAACAGTTTATTGTTTCCGGTTGTCTGCATAGCCTTGTGTAGCTGTCAGGGACCGAAGGAAGCGTCGGAGAACACTTCATTGAAAATGATTTCACAAGTGGATTTCTCGCATGTGAAAATAGATGATTCGTTTTGGTCGCCCCGGCTGGACAAGCATTCTTCGGCGACCTTGCCGGTCTGCATTGACCAGATAGAGAACCAGACCGGTCGTATCCGTAATTTTGAGAATGCAGCCAAAGGCGAAGGCGTTCATTCGGGTATCTTTTTCGATGATTCGGATGTGTATAAAGCGCTGGAAGGTATTGCCTACAGTCTGATCAATCACCCGAATGCCAAGTTGGAACGGAAAGCCGATGAATGGATAGACAAGATGGCAGCGGCCCAACAGCCCGATGGCTATATCAATACCTATTACACCCTGACCGGGCTTGACAAGCGTTGGACGAACATGGACAAGCACGAAATGTATTGTGCGGGACACATGATGGAAGCTGCTGTGGCATATTATCAAGCCACCGGCAAACGCAAGTTGTTGGACGTGAGCTGCCGCATGGCCGACCACATGATGAGCTTGTTCGGACCGGGCAAAAGACATTGGGTGGCCGGACACGAAGAAATAGAACTGGCTTTGGTGAAGTTGTATCAGGTTACGGGGGAAGAAAAATATTTGGATTTTGCAGCCTGGCTGCTTGAGGAACGTGGACACGGATATGGCAGCAAAGGAGGTGAAGGCGACTGGGACCCTGCTTATTATCAGGATGCCGTTCCGGTGCGCGAACTGGAAAGCATTTCGGGACATGCCGTCCGCTGCATGTACCTTTATTGTGGCATGGCCGATGTGGCTGCCTTGAAGAACGACACCGGCTATGTGGCTGCCTTGAACCGCTTGTGGGACGACGTGGTGCTGCGAAACATGTATGTAACCGGCGGCATCGGCTCGTCGAAACACAACGAAGGATTCACGCAAGACTATGATTTGCCCAATCTGGAAGCTTATTGTGAAACTTGTGCATCGGTGGGTATGGTTTTCTGGAACCAGCGCATGAACCAGTTCACTGGCGATGCGAAATATGCCGATGTCATGGAACGTTCGCTTTACAACGGAGCCTTGGCGGGTGTTTCGTTGGGTGGCGACCGCTTTTTCTATGTAAATCCGTTGGAGTCGAAAGGCGACCATCACCGGCAGGCATGGTATGGTTGTGCCTGTTGTCCGAGCCAGATATCCCGTTTCCTGCCTTCCATAGGCAGCTATGTCTACGGTGTTTCCGACAAGGCCATTTGGGTCAATCTGTTTATGGGCAATACGGCTACGGTTTCCATCGATGGGCAGGATGTACAGTTGAAACAGCAGACGGCATATCCCTGGGACGGACGGGTGGAACTGACTGTGTCGGCCACCGGAACGGTTTCAAGAGAGCTGCGGATACGTATTCCCGGCTGGTGCAAGAAGTATGATTTGAGCGTAAATGGTAAAACGGTGAACGTGCCGGTAGAAAAGGGATATGCGGTTTTGGAACAGTGGAAACCGGGTGATGCCATAGTGCTTGCTCTTGACATGCCTGTGGAAAAAGTCAAAGCCGATCCGCGTGTGAAACAGAATGTGGGGAAACGGGCTGTGCAACGCGGACCATTGGTCTATTGTGTGGAAAAAGCAGATAATCCTTGGGGATTGGACCTCTTGAGATTGGATGAAGGTTCGACGTTTGAGGTAACTGATGCTCCCGATGTGTTGGGGGGTATCAAGCAAATTAAGTTGACAGAAGGCGGAAAAGAATGGACATTCATTCCCTATTATGCATGGGATAACCGTGAAGCTGGAGAAATGAAGGTTTGGATAGACTGTGCAGCAGACTGAATGGACTTTAAACGATTGGATGATAGGGCGCAGCAATGCGCCCTTTTTCTTTTTCGGAAAGGTGCATCAGAACGGATACCCTATGGCGAAGTGCAGGGCAAAGTCGTTGGATGTCAGTTTGGTTCTCCAGCGTTCACTGCGCGAGAGTGAAGGGTCGTGCAGTTTGACGCCAAGGTCGAGACGGATGACCAGAAACGAGAAGTCAAGGCGCAGTCCGGTGCCGTATGAAATGCCTAACTGGCTCAGGAAACGGTCAAACTTGAATTCTCCACCTTCTTGTGTTTCGTAGGGCTTTACGGTCCAAATGTTTCCGGCATCGAGGAACAGGGCCCCATCCAGCTTGCCGAACATCTTGTAGCGGTATTCCACGTTCATGTCCAACTTGATGTCACCCACTTGGTTGTAGTCACGCCCGCGGCGGATGGAGAGGTCTCGTTGGTAGCTGCCGGGTCCCAAGGTGCTTTCGGCCCATCCCCGCACGCTGTTGGCTCCTCCGGAGTAATAGCGCCGTTCGTAGGGAATGACACTGCCGTTGCCGTAGGGAATTCCGGCTCCGGCGAAGAAATGGTAAACGAATCGGTTGTTCGCATCGACAATCTTGTGGTAGGTAATGTTGAAATCGGTGCGGACATATTGCGAATAGGGTATTTTGCCTACTGTATAAAAACCATCTTCGTTCTTCGGACTGTTGAGCATTTTGCTGAAACCGTAGAGCACATTTCCGGCAGTTTCAATGCTGTAGCGCAACGACAGGTGGTTGCGCAGAGGCTGGTTGGGATTGAAATTGGAAAATGAGCCGGTATATCCAATGCGTGTAATGAAGTGGCTTTCGTAGTTGTAGGGATTGAACTTGTTTGTCTCCAGAAAGTTCTTTTTGAAAGTTTCGTCTACCAGAAAATCCACGTAACTGATGTCCGACAGGTCAAAAGAGTGACGCATTTTTCCCTGGTTCCATCCATAATTCATTCCGACTCCGAAACGTTTGACGTTAAATTCGTTGGGACGGTTTTGTGAATTGACATTCGCTGTGAACTGGGTGTTGGCACGCATGTTGTGCTTGAATTGTTCGGAAACGAACGGCATGAGGAAATTGGGAAAAAGCAGCCCCGCCTGCAGTCCGAGTTCATTGGCAAGCACTCCTTCGCCACGCCATTCATAGGCCAGCCGTCCCTGCAGTGACAGCGATTCGGCCCCTTTGAACAGATTGCGGTGCGTGGTTCCCAAATTGGCTGCCATGCCCCAGAAGCCGTCGGTATAGGTGGATTCTAGTTCGGTGGTGAGCGAGAACAGTTTTGAGGGGGCTATGCTGATGAGGCAGTCGAGCGAGTCGGCCACAGTTTCGTGGAAGTTGATATTGACATATTTTACCGGAGACAAGGCGTTCAGTGCCGTGTATGTAGCTTCTACATTCGCATCGGTATAGAGTTTGCCCGGTTCGATGAAGGTGTTTTCTATGAGTGTGCCTATCTTGAGAAACTCTTCCTTGTCGCTGATCAGGATATAGGAGCCTTGGCGTGTTATGTCGAAATCATCCGGGTCGCTTCTCAGTTTTTCGTTGTTGCTGATGCCTACTTTACGGCTAGTGAAGAAAATGATGTTGCGTATGTGGTATTGGCTGAAAATGGCCCGGCGCAACGAGTCATTCTGTTCCGACACCAGTTCGGACAAGCGCATTTTCATGTCTATCCGTTTTGAGCCGGACGTACTGTCGGCCTCGTAGGAAAGCAGCTCCTTGCTGAACTTGTAATAGCCCAGTTCTCTCAGACTGCGGCTTATCCGTTCCCGTTCGGCATTGAATACATCGACGTCGAACAGCATGTCCTGTTTTATGAGCGATCGGGCCGAGTCGGCGGCAATGTTCTGAAGTGTGGTGTCGGGCAGGTCGGCCTCGTAGCTTCCCAAACGGTAAGGTTCGTTTTCACGGATGGTATAGGTGACACGTGCCTTTTTTTTGTCAAGTTCGACCGAACTGCCTACTTCGGCATGCATGTATCCTTTGTTCGCAAGTGCTTTTTTCAGTGCCTGTTCCGACAGGTAGGTCTGTGCCTCGTTGTATATGACCGGGGGTTCGCCTGTCCGCATCAGCACACGGTTATGCCACCGGGTAGTGTCGCGTCCGGCGGTGCTGTACAGCCTCAACTGCATGCGCCAAATGCCAAACACCGATGAGTTGGGTGTCTGGCGCACGTATCTCTTGAGTTCATCCTTTTTTATATTCTCCCCTTCGGTCTTTATGTAGACTTTGTCCAGCAGATAGGAGCCATCCGGAACAAATTTCGTTACCTTGCAAGAACATAGAAACCCGAGAAACACCAGGCAAAAGAAGCGTATGATGCGTATTCTCACGTTTGTAGCCGACTGTTTAATTTTTATATCACTGCAAAGATAGTGAAAGTCGAAAGCAGAAGCAAGCGAAAACTTGTTTTCGGCTTGATTGTGCTGAGACGCCTCCTATCTTATCTAAAGATAGTGAAAGTCGAAAGCAGAAGCAAGTGAAAACTTGTTTTCAACTTGATTATGCTGAGACACCTCCTATCTTATGTAAAGATAGTGAAAGTCGAAAGCAGAAGCAAGTGAAAACTTGTTTTCAACTTGATTATGCTGACTCCTGTCTTGTATGTGAGTTCGGGATTTTTGTGCCGCCAGCAGCACGATGTTTTCTTTTTATGCGTTCAAAGTTCTCTTTTCACCTAGGTGAAAAGAACGTCCCACATATATGAGACACGTGTCTCATATGTGTGAGACACGTGTCCCACGGCAGTGGGACGATAACTTTAGCCTATTAAAACAGGGAAAACGCTGTCATTTAACGAATAAGGTTGACTTA
>CASEAJ010000014.1 GCA_949285425.1 uncultured Porphyromonadaceae bacterium | reverse complement strand
GTCTCTGCTTGTGTCCCAGGTTCTTTCCACAACATACCTGAGCCGTGAAAAGCGTGTCACCTGTTTCATTGAGTACGTGTAACATCAATGCCTGTTTGTCAACGATTATAAGATTGTCAGCCCTGGCAATTCCGCTGGCCATTGTAATTGTAAATAATAAATATAAAACAAGTATTTTCATCATGCTATTTTGTGTTGGTTTAATATAACTGGTCCGGTACTTCTATATCTTCGGGATTAGCGCGTTCAAACACTCGGATGTATTTGAAAAATGCGATTTTCCAATTAGCACGTTCCCTATTTGATGAAAATGTGAATTTATCTTCCAGCCATCTTATCTTGCCGGTATTCACAAATCCGTACATAGCTATCTGTCTGACTTCTTCATATGCCTGATAAACAAGTAAATTATTCTTTTTACCTCTAAATTTGTAAAAAGTGGAAACTGTCAGTTTCTTCACCTGTTTGTAATAATACGTTTGTGCCTGCAAGGCAAGGCAGGTAAAACAAATTGATAATATGATAAAAAAACTTTGTTTCATGTCTTGGATGAAGGAGTCTACAAAAGTATAAATAGATTTTTACGAAAACAAACATTCTCTTTTTTATTGCGTCAAAAAACAGAAAAATCACGGACAGAAGGCTATATCGTCCAACCGCCCGAACAGCTTGGAGAGGCAAACTCCAGAGAGTCCGCACGAAATATTGACAAAAGTGTTGCTTTTCGGCTAAAAGTCGTATCTTTACGGCGGTAAAACCTACGAATATGGAAACAAATGCATTTTTTACTGGGGACGAGAAAAGCCAATTGTCTGTCCTTTACCGCAAGCTGCTCCAGCTTTCGGGCGAAACACTCCGCAAAGGCGACTGCCGCAAACTGAAATCACACCTCATACAGGCTGTGCAGGACAACCATGTCAACCGCGATGTGTTCGGGCTTAACCCCATTATCAAAGACATGCAGACTGCCGTTATCGTGGCCGAGGAAATCGGTATGCGCCGGGCTTCCATTCTGGGCATCATGTTGCACGGTTCGGTACACAATGGCACCTATACGGCCGAACAGGTGGCCGAAGATTTCGGTGAAGATGTAGCAGGTATCATCCGCGGGCTGATACGTGTCAACGAACTATATGCCAAAAGCCCTACGGTAGAATCGGAAAATTTCCGCAACCTGCTGCTGTCGTTTGCCGAAGACATGCGCGTCATCCTTATCATGATTGCCGACCGTGTCAATGTCATGCGTCAGATCAAGGACTGTCCCGATGACGAGGCACGCCGTCAGGTGGCCAACGAAGCAGCCTATCTGTATGCTCCGCTGGCACACAAGCTGGGCCTTTACAAACTCAAATCCGAGTTGGAAGACCTTTCGCTCAAATATACCGAGCACGATGTCTATTACCACATCAAGGACAAGCTCAATGCCACCAAGGCCGCACGCGACCGCTACATAGCCGCCTTCATCGCCCCTGTCAAGCAAAAGCTCGAAGAGGCAGGACTCACCTTCCACATCAAGGGACGCACCAAGTCCATCCACTCCATCTATCAGAAGATGAAGAAGCAGAAGTGTCCCTTCGAAGGCGTTTACGACCTGTTTGCCATACGCATCATCCTCGACTCACCGCAGGACAAGGAAAAGCTTGAATGCTGGCAGGCCGACTCCATTGGGACCGATATGTACCAGCC
>CASEAJ010000013.1 GCA_949285425.1 uncultured Porphyromonadaceae bacterium | reverse complement strand
TTGGTGACATAGAATATGGTGGAGTCAAGTTGCATGGCAAGCCGGTGCCGCCGGGCTTCTTTGTAGAACAGTTCCGCCTGCCCGTCATCGGGCCGACAACCCGACAACCATACCGTCAGGCAAACGCATACCATGCACCATATTGTGTGCTTCGTGCGGACATGGTTTTTAGGAGAGTCGGGACAAGCGGTTTTCTTATAAGCTGATGTTAAAAAACGTTTCATGTCCGAGGCTTTTTATATTGTTTTTCAATGCGATATGTCCTGTTTCCTGAAAAAAGACAGTGTTTTCGTGTCCGAAAAAAAGAAGCTTCCCGCTTGGAACGGAAAAACACCCGAATTTAATTTTGCAACATGTTTCAAAACACATAGAACAATACAAATATACTGTAATTTTTAAACAAAAAAACATGAAAAAGATTAATTATTTATTGGTTGCCGCTTTGTCAGTCTTGTGCAACTCATTGCAACTGCAAGCGCAGGGAATAACGGAAACAAGCCGTAAATCACCCTTTTTCTCGGCAGAGGTCGGCATGGGCATGAACTTGTTGAAAGGGTACGGACAAATGCTTTCACCGCAAGGCATATATTATCGCGACAATTACAATCCGGCATGGAGCGGATATGTGCAAATGAACTATGTATTCAAAAGCCGTGACATGCTGGGCCTGCGCTATGCCGCCTACGCCACACAAGGCAACTACAGACTTGACAATGGGATGCGGATGGCCGAAAACATACAATATCAATACGTCGCTCCGCAATACGGCTATCAAATGCCCGTGTCACGGCGTATGACCTTTTTGTTGACAGCAGGAGCAGGCTACCTGAACTACAGGAACGATGGCTTGATGGAAAACAGGGAGGTAAAGACCATATCGCACATGTTGGGAGTAAACGGGGGCTTGTCCGTCGACTGGCGATTGGCTCAAGGATTTTCCTTGGGTTGCAGGCTTGACGCCCTGTATAGCTTTTTCGGAGACAAGCTGCACAATACCGTCGATGGCAAGGCGACTTTCGAACAGGTTAACCGCTGGAATGCCATCCGGATAGCGCAGTTGGACTTCGGCATTTACGTGCGGTTTCACTTGTAGCAAAAAACGTCTTGCCAGTTTGCAGAGACGATGACGGAGAACAGACGCAGCCCACAGCAGTCGATATGCTTACACCGAGAACTTCAAATCCGTGTACATTCCTCTAATTCCCATCATCGTCTGCATCTGCATTATTCTTTTTCTTCACCTCTTTTATAAAATCACGGGGAAGCATTCCAAATTGTTTTTGGAATGCTTTTGTGAAATATGATATGGATGAGAAACCCACCAGATAACAAACCTCGTTCACCTTATATTCACCCTCTTGCAAAATTTCTGCCGCCTTTTTAAGCCTTATCAACCGGATAAAATCGTTCGGGGTGACACCTGTTATGCTCTTTATTTTTCTGAGCAGGCTTGAACGGCTCATACAGAGTTCTTCTGCCAGATGATCTACATTAAAGTTAAAGTCGGCATTTGAAATGTTTATTTGCACCATATCCGTCAGTTTGTTCAAAAACTGCTCATCCGATTTGTTCATGGCGATTGAACCGGTATGTACAAAAGGAGAATTGGCAAAAGCCTCCCGCATTTTACGTCGGCTATTCAACAAATTTGATATTTGGGCCCAGAGATGCTCTATGGAAAACGGTTTTTCAATGTAAGCATCAGCACCCGATTCCAAACCGACAATCTTACTCTGTACATTTGTTTTTGCTGTAAGAAGAATGATGGGAATATGACTAAATTCAGCATTGTTCTTTATATACGAACACAATTCGAAACCATCCATTTGAGGCATCATGATGTCGCTCACAATTAAATGGACAATTTCTTTTTTAAGAACATTCAAGGCTTCCACTCCGTTCCGTGCCTGAAAAACCACATATTGTTCATTCAACTTTTCCTGGAGAAACTGAAGCAACTCTTCGTTGTCATCCACCAGCAACAAGTTGGAAGTTTCCTTTTTCTCGAACAGATTTTCTTCTGTAAAAGTCTGTTTCCGGTCTGTTTTTTTAGCATCAACGCAAGTTTCTTTTATCATTTCAAACACGTTCTCCTGTTTTTTAGGCAAAACGACGACAAAAGCATTGAACGACTCAACTTTCACATCGAGATAAACAACCCCTCCATGCAATTCAACCAGCGACCGAACCAATGCCAAACCTATGCCAGAACCCGATTTTACTTTGTTCTGTTCTTCTTCTGCCTGAAAAAAGGGTTCAAATATTTTTTCTTTTATTTCTTCCGGTATTCGTTTCCCATCGCTATAAACCTTCAAGCAGCACTTTTCTCCTTCTTCTGTCAACTCGGTCTTGATACAATTTCGGGCATATTTTATGGCATTTGTAAAAAGGTTACTGATAACTTTTGTTATCGCTTCCCTGTCAATATCGGCCAACAGGAGTTTGTCGGGAAGCAACAGTTCAAACGTCAATCCCTTCTGCTTGGCAAGAGGCTCAAAACGGACAAAAGTCTCACTCAACAGTTCATTCATGTTTTCATTGGTAAAGGTCAGACTAAACCCTTTCGATTCCGTTTTTCTGAAATCGAGCAATTGGTTTATCAACGAAAGCAAACGGTTTGTGTTTTTTTCCATTACAAACAAATTGTTCTTCAATTCCTCACGGCCTACTTCATGTTTCATGATATACTCCAGCGGACCTTTTATCAATGTCAGAGGAGTGCGGATTTCATGAGCTATGTTGGTAAAAAACTCTATTTTTGAATCATATATCTCTTTTTCCTTTTCACTTTCGAACAGCTGTCTTTTACTCATGTTGTCCCGTTCTATCTTCTTTATGTAATAGTTAAAAAAGGCGACAACAAAAAACAATACCAACATCACATACAACAAATAAGCCCACGTTGTCCTCCAAAACGGAGGATTGATAATTATGGCAAGCGAATCGCCTCTCTCGTTCCACAGACCATCGTTATTGGCCGCTTTCACACGAAACACATACTTGCCATAAGGTAAATTGGAATATATGATTTTCTGAGGAGCTGACAAATAATTCCAATCATTCTCCAAACCTTCCATTTTATACGCATACTTGTTCATTTCCGGAGCGACATAACTCAAAGCGGCAAAATCAATGCTGAACGAAGACTGGTTGTGTTTCAGCAAGATGTTTTCCATGTCACGGCATTCCGCATTAAGAAGCGACTCATTATTCAACAATTTAAAGTCCGTTATTACAACAGGAGGAACATGGTTGTTTTGTATGAAATCGCTTGGACGGAAAGTGACCAGCCCATTCAAACTGCCAAAGTATAACCTTCCTTTCTTGTCTTTATAACCAGATTTATAATTAAACTGATTGCTGGGCAAACCGTTGTTTTGGGTAAAAATCCGAATCTGCTTTGTCTCCGGATCAAACCGCATCAAGCCAGAATTGCTGGACAACCACAAGTTACCACTGTCATCCTCCAGAATTTTATAAATCATGTTATTGGAAAAGCCATCCTGCAAACCGTAACGGACGAAACTGCCAGTCTGCTCATCAAACATACAAATACCATTCGACTCTGAACCGAACCAAAGCCGGTTATTCATATCCAAATACATACAAGTTATCTTATGATAACAAATGGATTGTGGGTCATTCATGTCATGATTGTAATTGCGACATTCCTTGGTACGGGGATTATAACAATAAACGCCACTGTTATACGTAGCAATCCAAATTTGTCCTGCCCCATCTTCTATTATGTCGGACACAAACTTGTTATTCACATCACTTAACAAGACAAAACTGTCATTCACCCTATCATATTGAAACAGACCGGTAGATGTCCCCACCCATATACAACCGGAAGTATCTTCGTACAAAGCAAAAATATCATTGTTGTTCAACATGCCATCTTTTTCTCCTTTCTTATAATACTTCCATTGTCCGGTTTTCAAATCCAGCACATTGATTCCCTGACTATATGTCGCTATCCAAAGCCTATCATCATCCAATATGATATCATGCACGTTATGATAATTAAGCCCGCACTTAATCTGCTCAAAGTTCATGTCATCCAAACATAACTTACTTAATCCTCCATCTTCCGTTCCAATCCATAAATGGCCTTCCTTATCTTCACACAATCCACTGACTCTTTCGCCCGAAAGGGAATTGCGCCCGGGAATGGGATAGTATTTATAAAAATAGGCATAAGGAAGAGGATAATAATTAACCCCGCCAAAATACGTTCCAATCCAAATACCTCCTTCCCGGTCTTCATACATAGAATAAACCACATTGTCCGACAGTGAATAACGGTCATTGAGATGATGAGTCAAATGAGTTGTATGCTTGGTTTCGGGGTTGTGTATATAAAGTCCTGACTCCGTACCAATCCATACGTTACGATCGGAAAAAACATTCATTGTTCGTACAAACAAAACAGAATCGGCAAACGTTTCTCCCCCCAAATAGTCACTTATACCTCCAGCCGTTTTGTCAAGCACCTTCAGTTTGTCATTAAAGGCTCCTATCAGCAATTTATTATTTCCAACATTCACCGTATAGGATATCTGGCTTTTTCTCAAATCCCCACCGGAAGCATCCCTGTTATAACTATAGAATTGCCCGGTCTGGGGATTGTATTTTTTCAACCCTCCGTTTAAAAGACTTATCCAAACCTGATTGTCTTTGTCTATGTTCACAGACCATGTACGCGACAAAAAAGTTTTATCATCTTCATACTCTTCCTGAGCATAAAGAGCAACTTCCAGCCGGCCTGTTTCCGTAGAGTATTTGTATAGGTTGTGACATGAAATCCACACATAACCTTGCCGGTCCAACTTCATGTCCAGTACACTACCGGTAATGCTCATGTTTCCATCCGTCTTCTTATCAAAAAAACAAAAATGATCTGTCAACGGATTATATTGATATATGCCACGGTCAGTACCGACAAGGATGATTCCATCGGGCAATTCAAGCAATGACCACACCGTGTTGTTTCCCAAACTATAAGGGTCTTGCTCATTATACTTATATACCTTCACCGAATTACCATCATACTTGTTCAGCCCGTCCTTCGTCCCGAACCACATGAAACCGGTCCGGTCCTGCAAAATGGACAACACCGTGTTTTGCGAAAGTCCGTTCTCCGTGTTCAGGCATCTGAAGTAATAATTGCCTTTCTGGGCAAAGACCGCTACGCTTGCCCATACAAACAGGACAACCGACAAATACGTTCCTTTCCTTGCTGTACGTTGATGTGCTATACTGTTCTTTTTGCTCATGGCGTTTTTTTTTGATTGGTCCAACATTCCAAAGACATCACGCAAGTCCTGTCCGACAAAGGTTTCGTGCGGCCGACGGCATGATGTTTTCTTTTTATGCCTTCAAAGTTATCGTCCCACATATGTGGGACGATAACATCATCGGCATAAACACACGACATCGTGCTGACGGACCGACGACATTTCCCATTCCCCCTCCGGACCGCTTGCCGACATCCGGCGAAGCATTCCTGTCCTCATGGCGGGATCCATGCAAGACGTTTCAGATTTAGATGGGTAAAAGTAACATTTTTATCTTTCTCAGCCCGTCACACGCCGTGCTTTATTGCTTCAATAATTTGCTTTTTTTAAGCAAAGAGGGCGTTGAAACAATAAAACCATTTATTGACCGGAAAAAACTTTTAGTCAAAATAACTTTTTCATTCTTTTGCATTGTTAATTCATTTATTAATCATCAAAATTTTATCGTCATGAAAAAATTTCTATTCTTCAGCCTTTTGGCCGGATTGTCTACATTCAGTGTAATGGGAGAAGAAATCCCTTGTTATACGGACGCAGAAAAACAAACTCCAGACTGGTTCCTGGATCATCCCTATTATGCAACCTGCACGGATTACATAGGTACCGGCAGCAAACCTTTTGGCGACAACCCCGAATACGTTGACTTTAACAGCGGTTCAACTGTTGATTTCACGGATATTTATGTGTCTCAAGACGGTTATTACGCTCTGACCATTTGGTACGGAACCGGATTTGCAGATGAAACAGGTGCCACCATGGAAGTAAATGTGAACGATGCTCCGTGGGACATTCTCACCATGTTTCAGGTAACCAACCCTCCGGTAACACAAGAAATTGAAATTGAGTTATACGGCGGCGGCTTCAGCAACACTATTCAATTCAAACAAGTGAAAGACTGGCCCATCCTGTCACGTATCCAGTTAGAACTTGTCGAAGGGTTCAGTAGCACACCATCTATCGAAACAGACACATATTCGATAGTTGCCACAAAAAACATCATTTCCATTGATGGCCTGCTACAAGACAGCCAAGTCAAGATTTATTCCACCACTGGAGCACTCGTTGATAACGCTATCGCTACCTCCAATTATCTCAGCAACGAATTGGCTACCGGTCTTTACATAGTAAATGTAAACGGGAAATCACACAAAGTCTTGATTAAATAAATCCAATGCTCCTCACTCCGGCATCAAGGTCCATCCTCATGGACATTTGCCGTGAGTGAGGTCTTTTCTTATCTCAAACAAACATGCAACGACTCAAATCCATTATCATTTTTTCCCTGTTATTGTTACCTTGGATATATTCGACCGCCAACGAAACGGCCGGTACACTCGTCTCCGGGGATGCAAACATCCAGGTAGTAAAAACAGAAAGGAATACCTATAAACTTGTTTTCTCGTATAAAGGGACAGTCATTCCTACCATCAACCCCGATAATCCTATTTACCTCACAGTTATGACAAAAGAACTTTCGGGACAATATACCTCTTTTGAATTGGTATCCGACCGGCTCGTTTGTCAGGGAACGGTCAAAACAAACCGAGGCAGTAACTTCTATGTGACAGATACATATATAGCCAAAGGCAACGGCTTTATAGAACTGCAACGCAACGTGGATATATCCAATGCTCAAACGGTTGACAAATACTTCAATTCCATGTTCGGCTTTCGCGTTGCCGAAAACGCGACACGTCTGACAGACAACGAGTATTTTATTCCTGCTGTTTGGTACAAAGGTAATTTCACCCCAAATGGGAATATCCCCGAAGGCATTCCGCAAGTAGATGATACCTATTTCTATTACCGGGAAGACCGCATAACACTGCCGCTTGTCACATTCAGAGAACCGGACAGTGGTTTCACCTTAACCCTTATCCACAAGGATTCAAAATGCAACACAGTCATCAAGGATGGTTTAGGACATTTCTATGATCCGGGATATCAATTCGGATCTGTAGGTATCAAACATGAGGAGAACAACATTTATGCAAACATTATCTTCCCCGGATCGGACGAAGAGACAAGAGGAGGAACCGGGAAACGGTTCCATCCGGTACAAACAGGTGTAAAGCATTCCTACAACGTAGAAATGTGTTTTTCCAACACAGCCGATTACGCAACAGCCGTGCGTGAGGCGTGGAACCATGCATTCGAGTTATACAACCCAATCATTTACCCGGTACGACTGCAAGAAGCATACAATGGAATCATTGAGACTCTCATGACATATTATGGAGCCAATACGGCAATGGGCGGCATATACGATGCTCCCGGATGGCCGTTTGAAGTAGATCTCAACACGTTCCAACCGCGTGCCTACAACTATCAAATGGGATTTGTAGGTATGCAGATTGCAACCGGATATTATATTTATCGCGAAGGGCAAGAAAGCGGTAATGAAGATATGCAGGCAAAAGGAGAAGCTGTTCTTGATTGGTGGGCAGCCAATGCCCTCAATCCACAAGGCCTGCCACGCGATTGGTACGACCCGGGAACCAACGGGGCCAAAGGTTCGTTCCGTCCCTACGGAGCCAACCTGCGTGTAAACACAGGAGGAATGGAAGCGCTTATTGCCGGCTGGGCCTTCGCAAAACGCAATGGCATAGATAAACCAATATGGATTGATGCGTGTAAAAAGTACGGCGACTGGCTGGTCAGAAATCAAAACGGAGATGGCAGTTACTACTTTTCATATGAAGACCGCACAGAAAGTGCGGAAGGTAAAAATCCTCCCATCAACACCAACAAGTTTCTCACCATCTGTGCCGTGCGCTATCTGACAGAACTGTATATAGCCACCGGCGACGAACGCTACAAGGAAGCCGCACTGGAAGCCGGCGACTGGTGTTACCGATACATCCACCAACGCTATACATACGTAGCTTGCGTCATAGACAATCCCCAAACCATCGACAGCGAATCGGGACTCATGGCTATGAACGGATTCATGGCATTATATGATTTAACCAAAGAGTCCAAATGGCTTACCGCAGCTGAACAAGCCGCCACGTACACCGAAAGTTGGGTCTATTGTATGGAAATTCCCGTAGAGACAGACAAAGGCAATCGTCCGACACTCTTTCCTGCCAATCGAAGCATAGTGGGCCAACATCTTATTGCCATTGGTCACGCTGCTTCCGATTTAGGTTTTGCATGGGCTTCATTCGTTTTCTATCGTTTGTACATAGAAACCGGGAATCCACACTATCTGCACGTAGCAAGACTCTCGGCACATAACTCCAAACAATCCTTGAACTGGGATGAGAGCATTTGGCCCGGTGCACCCAAAGGCTTGCAGATGGAAGCTTTCCCCGTAAACGGACTGCGACGCGAAGGGGGTGTTTATACTTGCCTGAACTGGAACTACGCTGCACATCTCGACCCCATGTTCCGCTTTAAAGATGCATTCGGCACACCAGACCTGGAAGAAGTGGAAAAGTTAACTTGGAATGAACGTAAAAGATTAAGTTTCATTTATTCGCAAGTACAATCAGCCAATTGGGGACAAGAGACCGAAGATTACAATGGACTGGTTCAAACTGAAATGCAGACATTTTCCATACAACCTAATCCTATAAAAGAAAACTGCATGCTCGAAATAGAACTTCCTGAAGGCAATGACAATGATTATGTATTCAAAATATATGACATTTACGGCCGCCATCTTTTGTCACGCAACATCCGCAAAACCGATGGCAACAAACAAAATTTCAACCTGACCGGACTTTATTCAGGACACTACATAGCACAACTGATTGGCTCCACCAATACATTTTCAACTAAATTAATCGTATTATAAATTAAATCTAAACGAATGGTATGAGCAAAACATTTCATTCTTTGCATCTCGAAAAACAAGTAAGACTGTTCCGGCCATGGATGCTCATGTTTTTACTTGGCTTTTCTGTTTCTGTATTTTCACAACGTACACGAAGTGTCGAAGGAAACGTTTCCGATAAAGAAGGCTTGCCTCTTATCGGAGTAAGTATTATGGAAAAAGGTACGGTCAATGGTACCGTAACCGACATGAATGGTTCATATAAACTACTTGTATCTGATGAAAATGCCATACTGGTGTTTTCTTACGTTGGATACAGTTCACAGGAAATAAACGTCGGCAGACGGACCAATGTAAACGTCGTACTGGAAGAAAACCGGCAAATACTCGAAGAAGTAGTAGTTGTAGGTTACGGCACACAACGCAAGGGCAATCTTGCCGCTTCAGTCAGCACTGTCAAGAACAACGATATCATCCGTTCAGCTTCAACCACAACAGCAGGTGCTATTGTAGGGAAAGTAGCAGGTATCACTTCGCGCCAAAAATCGGGAGTCCCTGGCTCAGCAACGACACTGCAAATCCGCAACATGGGCGAACCGCTTTATGTTATAGACGGAGTAATGGCTAACGCTGACGCATTTAACAACCTGGACATGCATGATATTGACAACATCTCGATTCTGAAAGATGGGGCTGCAGCCATTTATGGAGTAAAAGCTTCAAACGGAGTCGTGCTCGTAACGACGAAAAGCGGTAGTCATAATCAAAGAATGAGCGTCAATGTCAATGCCTATACCGGATGGCAACAATGGACAAAATATCCGCGGCTGCTCAATGCTTACGAATGGAATTATGCCAACGACATGGCAGATGTCAATGCCGGCACCTTGACCGATCCAAACATCATTGCTCAAAAACGCGAAGAACTGGAAAAATGGAAAATCGGATATTACAATCCTGAAACCGGCGAAGATTACCGCGGCTTCAACTGGTACGATAATTTTGTGAACAATGCCAATGCCGCACCACAGCAATACATCAATGCCAACGTAAGCGGCGGCACAGACAAATCAACTTATTATTTCTCCATTGGTCACATCAACCAGGACGCTGTCTTCAAAGACTACAATTTCAACCGTAGCAACCTTACCGCCAACTACAATGTCAAGTTAACTCAACGTTTTGAAGTCGGATTCAAACTGCTTGGAAAAATTGAAACCCGCCGCAATCCGGCTCTTTCAGGTTCTGATGACTATATGCTCATGCGCAAAGCTCTGTTCAACTTGCTCCCCATCAATCGCCCGTATGCCAACGATAATCCCGATTATCTGCAAGCCATGTCAGGACATGACGGTGAGCGCAACATGGCTGCACTCACCATTGAAAATGCCGGCGAACACCTCGAAAAAATACAGACGGTACAACCTATTCTAAGCTTAAAATATGACATTCCTATAGAAGGATTAAGTTTTAGCTCACTTTTCTCCTATGCCTTTTCAAACAGTTATATTTCTGATTTTGAGAAAGGATGGAAAGAGTATGAATATGACTACACTACCGGTATGTATAACGAAGTACGAGACCGGACTGCCGATGGACAAACCTATCTTGGGAAGAACATGAATAACATTGGTGAATGGAACGGACAATTACTGTTAAACTATGACCGGGCCTTTGCTCAAAAGCATCAAGTAACCGCAGTAGGCGGCTTTGAATTTTACAAACGGAATGAAGATTACTTGAACATATCGCAAACTCCCGCCAACACAAATTTCATTTCAAACATTACCGACAGCGAATTTAACAGTGTCACAAACAACAAACTAACCTATACGACAGCCAGTTTCATTCTACGTGCCGGCTATGCGTATGACAATCGCTATATCATTGACTTTGCCGGACGTTATGATGCTTCATGGCGTTTTCAACGGGGCAATCAATGGGGATTTTTCCCATCCATGTCTGCAGCATGGAGAATTTCCGAAGAAAACTTCTTCAAAAACTGGGAAGGTTCGTCATGGTTCAACAACTTGAAACTACGGGTTTCATACGGCAGCACAGGCGATGACAACTTAAACGAAAGCATCTATCGCCAATTCGCCTATCTTGCGGGCTATGACTACAACAAGGGCGGTGCGGTCATTACAAACAATCCTTTGTCCGGCTCTGAAGACAAAATGCAAATCGGAAGCCAATCAAAGGGATTGCCAATTACCAGTGTCAGCTGGATTACCGCCTCCATGGCAAATGTAGGGGTTGACTTCGGATTCTTCAATAACCGCCTGACCGCTGAGTTTGATGCTTTCAGACGTCAAAGAAACGGTTTGCCCGCTTATCCGGATGACGTTGTATACCCCTTGGAAACCGGATTCGGAACCATGCCGCAAAATTTGAATTCAGATATGACACTCGGAGTAGACGGATTCATCAAATGGAATGACCATGTAGGCGATTTCTCCTATTTTGTTGGAGTCAATGCCACACTTGCACGCCAGAAAAACGGTTTACAATACGGTGAAAAATTCTTCAATTCATGGGATCAGTACCGTTGGAGCAAAAAGAACCGTTGGGGCAACGTGCAGGACGGAGCCGTATGGATGTTGGAAACAATAGGTGTATTCCAAAGCCAGGAGGAAATAGATAATTACCCTGTAAATATCGATGGACAGAACAACACGACACTAATGCCCGGCGACCTGATATTCAAAGATGTGAACGGTGATGGCATTATCAGTGAATTCGATTATCGGCCTTTAGGCTATGCCAATGCCGACTCGCCCATCGAAGGAGCATCAAAAGACTGCCGTAACCCACTGCTTTCATTCGGTGTGAATTTAGGATTCGAATGGAAAGGTATCGATTTCGCTGCCGACCTTGCCGGAGGGTGCATGAACACTTTCGTTGCAGACTGGAACGTGAAAACCGGTCCATTACGTACACAAACCGGATATTATTACAGTGCCATTGACGTTTGGCATCATGAAGACATTTACGATCCTACATCGCCCTGGATACCGGGTTCGAACCCTGCACCACGCAGTTGGTGTTCAAACAACAACCGCTGGAGTGACTGGTACACAAAAGAAGTAAACTATCTGCGACTCCGCAACCTCGTTGTAGGCTACACACTGCCACAAAAATGGACACGAAAAGCTGCCATTGAAAAATTCAGAGTCTATTTTGAAGGCAGCAACCTGTTATGCTGGGACACTTTGACCGACTACGGCTTCGACCCGGAAACATCAACCATGGATGGCTTTGACTATCCGCAACACCGCACTTACTTAATAGGCATCAACATTTCATTTTAAGAACCAAACATGATGAAAAAGAATAGAATTATCAGCATGCTGTCAGCCATACTGCTCGTGTTCTCTTCTTGCGAAGGGTGGCTGACACAAAAAGACTGGAATGCCATTTCCACAGAAGACATATATTCTTCCGAACAAGGAATAAACAGTATAGTTGCCAATCTGTACTCCCGGTTGCGCTACGAACAAGATTTTCAAACCGATGGCGAAAGCTACGACATGTGCCGCTGGGATGAAGCTACAAACTATAGCCAGTACTGGAGTTCGGCCGGTAACGTAAACAGGGATTACCGTTCCTATTATGACTATACGTTCATTCGTGAAATCAATCTGCATATTGAAGAGTTGAAAAAAAACGCCTCCAACCTTTCGGAAGACTTGTTCAACTATTACCTTGCCGAAGCACGCTTCATCCGAGCCATGGCCTATTTTACATTGGTATCACGCATGGGTGGTGTGCCTATCATCACCGAAACGATGAACTATGTGGACAATCCTGCTTCACTGGCCCGAAAAAGAGACAAAGAATCGGATGTATATGACTTCATCATCCGAGAACTGGATGAAATAAAAAACGATTTGGATGTACGTCCGCAAGGTGGCACCATCACCAAAAGTCGAGCTACAAAAGGCAGCGCATTGGCCCTTAAATCAAGAGCTGCCCTTTACGCCGGAAGCATAGCCTACAACCATGACCGCAGCGAAACAAAAGGGCTTAATCTGCCAAGCGGTGCTACCGGAATAGCGGCCGAAATGGCAGAACAGTACCTCCAACAATGTTTGGATGCTATGTTCGAACTTGACAATATGAACTATTATAGTTTATACAAAGGAGATGCAAACCTGTCGGACAATTACTACAAGGCTTTCACCAATAACACCGCCGACAACAAGGAAATCATTTTTTATAAAGCCTATGATGGGATAAACGTGTTGAACCGTTTCACACAACGCGCTCTGCCACGTTCGATGACCAGCATTGACAAAAGCGGAGCACAAATCAATCCTGTGCTCAATCTGGTCAACGCCTATGAATTGACAGAGACACACGAAGCCAAACCACTGGAAGCCTACAACGGCCAGCAAACTGTGGAAACGATTGATGAAACGACATCCACCCTCGATTACAAAATTTTTGACAAACCCGAAGATATTTTCGCAGGGCGCGACCCGAGACTTGCAGGCACCATTCTTTATCCCGGCTCCACATTCAGAGGCAACGAACTCGATCTTCAAGCCGGCCTGGCCATTCTTGAAACAGATGGCAGCTATACCTTCAAGGTGGCAAGTTCCATCGCTAACATTGCAACTACATTCCACGGCGAAGGAGAAGAAAAAATGAAAGTGACCGGCGAAGACGGCCCTTTCCGTGTACTTGAAGGCAACTGGTACATTTCACACACGGGATTCCTGCTCAGGAAATTCGTAGACTCAACCAACGGAAGCGAAACACAAGGTGAAAGTACCGTTCCGTACGTTGTATTCCGCTACGGTGAAATGTTGCTCAATGCAGCCGAGGCCGCTTTTCTGTTAAACCAAAACGGCATCACCACCTACGAAGGACAAAACACAAAAACACTGGCCCTCGATTACATCAACAAGATACGTGAACGGGCCGGCGGTGAAAACTTCAAATTGGCAGACAACGAACTGACCTTCGATCGCATTATAAATGAACGACGTGTGGAACTTGCGTTCGAAGACCATCGCTACAATGACCTGAAACGCTGGAGAACGGCCGATGAAATATGGAACGGTGACCGTGAAGACGCAAATGCCATTCTTTTTGGCTTGTGGCCTTACAAAATATATGCACCTGGCAACGAAATTCACGGCAAATGGCTCTACCGCATTGTGAAAATTGAAAACAGAGGTTCAAATACGGATAAGGGTACTCCTATAAAATTCGATTTGGGAATGTATTATGCAACCTATCCGATAAATGAAGGCAATACGCTGGTTGAACCCAATCCACATCATTAACAAACATTGATTCACAAATAAAACGAACGCTATATGAAAAAAACAAATTTAATATTCGCCCTAATGTTAGCCTTTGTGTTCATTTCCTGCGAATACGACAATTATGAACCACCTACCATCCGGGTTTTCGGACAACTGACTTACAAGGGGAATGAATTCTTGTATGATGGAGCCAGTTCCAGAAGTCTGCTGAAACTGACCCAAAAAGGATATGGAAAAGAAGATCCGGGAATCGGATTGCATGTCAACGAAAACGGCAGTTTTACCCAACTTGTATTCCCTGGAGAATATTGGCTGACATTGAACAACAATCCATATCCTTTCGAACTGCCCGATTTTCCATCACTGGGGAGCGGCATTGGCTATGATTCCATCTATATGAAAATTGAAGATGACATCCAACGCAACTTCGAGGTAATCCCCTATTACCTCATCAGCGATTTTACCGCCACGGTAGAGCGCAAAAACATTGTACTGAAGGCAACCATCACCAAAAATCCCGAAGTCACCGCTTCCCATGTTCCTGCACCTGCATTCGTACGAGGATTCATTGGAACGACACAAATGGTAAACAGCGGCAGCCGGTGTACAAAACAAGCACGGGCACAAATAAATGACAGCGGTTCAGGCACGGTGAGTGTTTCCATTCCCATTAGCGGAAGTGCCATTTCCTACCGCGGAGCATATACACACAATACCCGCGACTATGCCTTCTGCCGCATAGCGTTGGAACTGGCCGACACCCCCAACTATTATCTCTTTTCAAACGTGATTAAACTGGAAGGTATTCCTGCAGAATAGAAACAACGAAACATACAATTATCTATGACAAACTTATCAAAAACAATCATTGCTTTGGGCATTGTACTTTTCAGTTGCCTTTCATGTACCAAAAACAATGGCGATGGTGCAGCAGCAACATTCACCAACCCTCTGTTGCCGAAAGGCCCGGACCCCTGGGCGTTATGGCATGAAGGACGTTATTATTACATGCACACAATGCAAGACAGCCTTGTGTTGTGGGTAACCGACGACGTGACCGAACTGAAGCACGCCGACAGGAAAACTATCTGGATTCCTTCCGACCCAAGCAATTCACATAACTTATGGGCACCCGAAATACATAACTTCGGGGGAAAATGGTATGTATACTATGCAGCCGATGACGGAAACACCGACAACCACCAGCTCTACGTCCTGGAAAACGTGAACAAAAATCCATTTGAAGGCGAATTTGTCATGAAAGGCCGCATCAGTACCGACAAAGACAACAACTGGGCCATCGATGGGTCCCTTTTCGAACACAACGGAGAACTGTACATGGTATGGTCTGGCTGGCAAAAACGCCGCGTCGACACCGAGACACAATGCATTTACATTGCACGTATGGCAAATCCCTGGACACTCGCCTCGGAAAGGATTCTCATTTCCAAGCCCGATTTGGAATGGGAACGTCACTACATAAATGAAGATGGCTCGCAGCCTCCTTACATCATTTATGTAAATGAAGGCCCACAGCCTCTCAAAAGCCCTAACGGCAAATTCATACATATAGTCTACTCCGCCAGCGGATGCTGGACACCCTATTATTCCTTAGGACTGCTTACCGCCAGAGCGGATGCCGACTTGCTTAACCCGCAATCATGGGCGAAAGCCGACAAACCCATATTCCGTCAATCGCCCGAAAACGGAGTCTACGGTACCGGACACAACAGTTTCTTCAAGTCGCCCGATGGAACGGAAGATTATATTCTATACCACGCACGCGATACAAAAACTGACCCACCTGGCATGGGAGACACCCGTTCTCCACGTGCACAAAAGATTGAATGGAACGAAGAAGGTTATCCCATCATGGGGATACCCTACCCTACCAGCAAACCGCTGCCCAAACCATCCGGTACAAAAAACAAATAAAAATATCCATCCCACAGATTAGGGTGCACGAACCTAATCTGTGGAAAAAACAATTCGAAAACAACTAAAACAAAAATCATCATGAAAAAGTATTCATTTATATTCATTGCTCTGAGTTTATCCATCGCCATACTAAACGGCCAAAACCAAATCAACCGCTTCACAAATCCCACAACTATAAACGCCGGTCTCAAAGGTTGGAATTTGGAATGGGACGAAGGCAGTTTTACACTGCAAGCGGAAGACGATGCCATCAAAGTCGCCAATTCAAATGCTACCGAAGCCATGAAAGGAAAATTCCAACAACGCTTCACCACATCGGTAAACGGGAAATACACACTCAAGTTCAAAGCCAAAAAAGATGCCGCCACCGCACAAAAGATAGAAATCAATTTGCTGGCCCTCGACTCATGGGCCGCTATTTCTTCTTCCAAATCAGTGGTTACTGTCAATTCCAATGAATATGCCGAGTACAGCGCAACATTCGAATACAGCACAGATGAAAGGACCATCATGCCTCATGGAGCACAGGTAGAAATCTATGTAAACGGAGTAACCGGCAACCTGTGGTTCAAGGATTTCATGTTGACAGAAAACAGCAATAACCTGATAACCTATCAAGATGATTTTGAGAAAAACATTTCCACCGGCACTGCCAATGGAGAAACAAACAACTGGAAAGGACAGAGACTGCAATTATCAAAGAATGGAGAAAACACAACATTACAGTACACCCAGACCGAAACAATGGGAAACAACCCTTGGGATATCTCCTTCGCCCGCTATATTTGGAGCATGAATGGCATAAGATACCGTATACAATTCGACATGAGTGCAAGCGTGAATATCCCACGCGACAATGGAGTAGGATTTGAAATGTTGTCTGCGGGCGGAGCCGACAAAATATGCAACCAATACTTTGAGCTGACAGAAGAAATGCAGACTTTCAACGTAATCACCAAGGCCACCGCACTCTGCATAAACTACGAGCCCACCTTCTATGTCGGCCGCATCCCCGCCAACGAAAAACTGTATGTAGACAATTTCATGATTGCTCCCATACACCTCTACAACGCAACTGTATCAAATGTGGACTATACTACCGCAGACATTAACTGGTTACACTCCGGTTACCTTGCCGGAGACAAACTGGACATCGTGCTGCTGGATGGAGAAAAAGAACTGCCGATTGCTACAGACATTGAAATCGTTGACGGAAAGACAACCATCCATTTTCCCCAGGACCTCGCCACAGGCGAATACAGGCTGAAACTTGTTGATGTCGTCGGCAAAGGCGATTTTGCAGTGAACAACGAAACGACGAGCGAATCGTTCCAGTATACAAGCCCGGCTCCTTCTACAGGCATAGATATGTCAACAAGCAAAGACAAGGTAGAAATATATGTTGCCCACGAAGAAATCCACGTAACCGGCTGTCCGGAAAACAGCATTGTCCGTGTGTTCTCATCCGAAGGCAAAATGATTGAAAAACGGTCGGGGGTTTCCACAAATGAAACCTTCCAACTCGAAAAAGGTGTCTACATATTACAGGTAAACGACCGGAACTTCAAGATTGCCTTGTAATTCTTTCCGAAAAAATCATGTACGATGCAGTATGTCTTTATGGCATACTGCTTCTTTATTGTCGGAATTCGTTCCAAGTTATTTACAGACAATCTCCCTGTCATCTTCCCCCAATGACTTGTAATACTACATGGGAATGTGTAACAATCTTCAGATTCAAACACATTCCCATGCTTTATTTCCACCACTTTGAGAAACAGCAGCCGCTCTCACACATGCCATGCCGGCAAAAAATGTGTATCGCAAAAAAGTTCCTGGTATTAGAACAAACTGGCTATTACAACAAAAAACTGTTTCACACACCAACCTTCATTTGTCATCCCAGACACAGAGATTTAGCCTTTCATCAGCAACAATTCTATGACCCATAACAGTGAGTCGTATAACCCACAACAGTGAGTTATATAACCCATAATGGTGAGTTGTACAACCCATAACTGTGAGTCGTAAAACTTGTCCTGCAAAAAAGCAAAACATAAGCCGACAAAGGTTACACCACATGAGTGTATCTTTTCTATTTCTACACAAACCTGGACATGTTCAAACCCATCTTTATATTTTGAGGCCGGTGAAGCCGAACTTATTTCTCCAGTCTGTTTTCCCAACCCACTTTTAAGTATTATCTTTGCAAACACAAAACATTGAACACAAAAGAACTGTACATTCCAATGATTCACTTCTTTCAAACCTCCGACCGGCACGTTTATGCCGTGCAGTCGAACCGTCAGCTGACGGACACCGACACCCAGAAACTGACCTGGCTCTTCAGTGGTGCACAGGCTTTGTCTGAACCCTCCCTGCAGGGGACGTTCATAGGCCCCCGCCGCGAAATGATTACTCCTTGGAGTACGAATGCCGTTGAAATAACCCAAAACATGGGTATCGACGGCATTCTGCGTATCGAAGAATATGTTCCGGTAACGGCCGACAGCAACGAAAGCGGCTTCGACCCCATGCTGCAACGCAAGTATGACGGACTGGCACAGGACCTCTTCACCATCGACAAACAGCCCGACCCGATAGTCTACATTGACGACATTGCCGCCTACAACGACCAGGAAGGACTGGCACTGAGCAAAGAAGAAATAGACTACCTGAACAGCGTCGGCCGGAAACTGGGACGCAAGCTGACCGACAGCGAAGTGTTCGGCTTCTCGCAAGTGAACTCCGAGCACTGCCGCCACAAAATATTCGGAGGCAAGTTCATCATCGACGGAGAAGAAAAGGAATCGTCTCTCTTCGGCCTCATCAAGAAGACTTCGGCCGAAAACCCGAACAAACTTGTATCGGCCTACAAGGACAACGTGGCCTTCAATGAAGGACCCGTCATCGAACAGTTTGCACCCCGCCGGGGCGATACGTCCGACTTCTTCCGCACAAAGAAAATAGAATCGGTCATCTCACTGAAGGCCGAAACCCACAACTTCCCCACCACGGTCGAACCGTTCAACGGCGCAGCCACCGGCACAGGCGGTGAAATACGCGACCGGCTCGGCGGCGGAAAAGCCAGTCTGCCCATAGCCGGTACGGCCGTTTACATGACCAGCTATCCGCGTCCCGACATGCCCGAAGCGTTGAAAAACGAACAGGCAGACCGCATTTGGGAAAAAACGCTGCAACCTCGCCCGTGGCTTTACCAGACACCCGAACAAATCCTTATCAAGGCTTCGAACGGAGCATCGGACTTCGGAAACAAATTCGGACAACCGCTCATTTGCGGCTCACTGCTTACGTTCGAACACGAAGAAAACGACAAGACATACGGATATGACAAGGTCATCATGCTTGCCGGCGGTGTTGGATTCGCCAAGAAAGCCGATGCCCTCAAGGGTACACCCGAACCGGCCGAGAAGGTGGTGGTCATGGGTGGCGACAACTACCGCATCGGTATGGGAGGCGGCGCCGTGTCATCGGTAGAAACCGGCCAATATGCCAACGCCATCGAACTGAACGCCGTGCAACGTGCCAACCCGGAAATGCAGAAACGGGTGGCCAACGTCATACGCACACTGGCCGAATCGGACGACAACCCGATTGTGTCCATACACGACCACGGTGCAGGCGGACACCTCAACTGCCTCTCCGAACTGGTGGAAACCACCGGAGGAAAAATAGACATGTCGCAGCTCCCCATTGGCGACCCTACGCTGAGCGCCAAGGAAATCATAGGCAACGAAAGCCAGGAACGCATGGGATTCCTGCTCAGGGAAAAGGATGTGGAACGCGTAAAACGCTTGGCCGAACGCGAACGGGCACCCATGTATGTGGTGGGCGAAACAACCGGCGACATGCAGTTCGTGTTTGAACAGAAAGACGGCACGAAACCCATTGACATGCAGCTGAGTGACTTCTTCGGCAATCCGCCGCGCACCGTCATCACCGACCACACGGTAGAAGAACACTTTGCCGCCGTTGAAACCGACGATGACAAATTGCAAGACTATCTGCAACAGGTGCTGCAAGTAGAATCGGTTGCCTGCAAAGACTGGCTCACCAACAAAGTTGACCGCTCGGTAACAGGCAAGATTGCCCGCCAGCAGTGTGTAGGCGAAATACAGTTGCCGCTGGCCGACCTCGGCGCCGTGGCACTTGACTATCGTGGCACAAGCGGTATCGCCACTTCCATCGGACATGCACCGCTCGTAGCGCTGGCCGACCCGGCCGCCGGTTCGGTCATGGCCATTGCCGAAGCCCTTACCAATATTGTATGGGCTCCGCTGGCCGACGGACTCGACAGCGTGTCGCTTAGCGCCAACTGGATGTGGCCTTGCAAGAACCCCGGCGAAGATGCCCGTCTGTACCGGGCCGTGGAAGCATGCAGCAACTTCGCCTGCTCGCTCGGCATCAACATACCGACCGGCAAAGACAGCCTTTCGATGACACAAAAATACGGCGAAAAGAAAGTATTCTCGCCTGGTACGGTCATCATTTCCGCCGGAGCGGAAGTGGCCGACGTGAAACGCATTGTCACTCCCGACCTGAAAAACGTGCCCGAATCGACCGTCTACTACATAGACTTCTCGTTCGACCATCACAAACTCGGAGGCTCCGTGCTGGCTCAGGTGCTTGGCCGCATTGGCGATGAAGTACCTACCGTGCGCG
Organism: uncultured Porphyromonadaceae bacterium; assembly: GCA_949285425.1. Classification (GTDB taxonomy): domain Bacteria; phylum Bacteroidota; class Bacteroidia; order Bacteroidales; family Paludibacteraceae; genus QVMH01. The sequence continues at coordinate 5,558 of CASEAJ010000013.1, read as the reverse complement.
ACACGGAATATTTCAAGGACGCCTTCGACACCATACAGGAACTGATAAACAAAGGACTCGTACTGGCCGGACACGACATTTCCGAAGGTGGTATGATTACCGCCCTGCTTGAAATGTGCTTCCCGAACACACAGGGCGGTCTGCGTGTCGACCTCGACGGCATTGCCGAACAGTCGCTCACAAACATTCTCTTTGCCGAAAACCCCGGCGTGCTCATTCAGGTGCAAGACCGCAAGGCTGTAGAAAAGATATTGATGAACAACGGCATCGGCTTTGCCCGCATCGCACAGCCCATAGACGAACGTCGCCTTGAAGTGCACAAGAAGAAAACGGCCTACGCTTTCGCCATCAACGAACTGCGCGACCTGTGGTATCGCTCGTCCTATCTGCTCGACCGCCGTCAGAGCGGCGAACGGTGCGCCGAAGCCCGCTACAACAACTACAAGCAACAACCGCTCGAATTCAAGTATGCCGACACGTTCAAAGGCAAACTGTCGCAGTTCGGCCTGTCGTTCGACCGTCAGCCGAGCGGAGTGCGTGCCGCCATTATCCGCGAAAAAGGTACGAACGGCGAACGCGAAATGGCCTACTCGCTCTACCTGGCCGGCTTCGACGTGAAAGACGTGCACATGACCGACCTCGCTTCGGGCCGCGAAACGCTTGACGATGTGAACATGATTGTGTTCTGCGGAGGCTTCGCTAATTCTGACGTACTCGGATCGGCCAAGGGATGGGCCGGCGGCTTCCTCTACAACGAAAAAGCCAAGGCCGCACTCGACCGTTTCTATGCCCGCCCCGACACGTTGAGCCTCGGCATCTGCAACGGCTGCCAGCTCATGATGGAACTGGGTCTGGTGACTCCGGAACACGATGTGAAACCCCGCATGCTGCACAACGATTCGCACAAGTTCGAATCGGAATTCATCACATTGGCCATTCCGCAAAACCACTCTGTCATGTTCGGTTCGCTCTCGGGCAGCAAACTCGGCATTTGGGTGGCCCACGGCGAAGGCAAGTTCCACCTGCCGAAGGCCGAAAGCGAATACCACATTGTGGCGAAATACAACCACAGCGGTTATCCGGCCAATCCGAACGGCTCCGACTACGACGTGGCCGGTATCTGCTCGGCCGACGGACGCCACTTGGCCATGATGCCTCACCTGGAACGCGCCATCTTCCCCTGGCAGTGCGCCCACTACCCTGCCGACCGCAAGAACAGCGACCAGATTACCCCATGGGTGGAAGCATTCGTCAACGCACGCCGCTGGGTAGAACGCAACCGGAAGTAAGAAAGACAAACACAGGAATATGCAAACAGGCGTGGAAGTTATTTCTACGCCTGTTTCTCTTATTTTTCAAATCAAATCTTCTATATTTGCAAACATTAATATACATTAATTCAACAAATCGCATATGCAAAAACAGTTCATGTATCTCCTCACGCTTGTTTTTTTGCTGGCAACCGCCCGAACACAAGCACAAACAGAATTCATTTTGGAGGGTTTACGCTATTGCATCACCGACGAAACAAACCAAAAAGTGGAAGTAGCCGGTTATGACGAAGAAAACGCACCGACCTCAGTAAGTATCCCTGCCACAGTGACCCACGAAAACACATCGTACCGTGTGACTGGCATCGGGGAAGGGGCTTTCCATAGATGCTATCCTCTGCAATCCATAAATATCGGCGAAGGTGTGGAACAAATCGGCGATCTGGCATTTCAGTACTGCAGCAAACTCCCAGTCGTCAACCTTCCTGCCAGTGTGAAAAATATAGGGGTAAATCCTTTCTATGGATGCTCCGAACTCACTCAAATCAACGTGGCCGAAAACAATTCCAGCTATTGTTCCATCGACGGTGTTCTGTTTGATAGAGAGAAAAAGATACTGGTAGCCTATCCGAGCGGACGGGAAGGCAGCTATACCATCCCCGAAGGAGTTACACACATGAATGATTACGCATTCATTACTGTCTCCACCTGACGGACGCCACCCTGCCGGCAAGCATGACAGACTTGGGCAACGGTGCATTCTGTAGTTGCCCCGAGTTGAAACAATTGAACGTATATGCCCCCATACCACCCCAAGTTGGTCCTGGATCATTTTTCCCGTATGGCGATACGAATGAAGACTACTTCGATGCTATAGTATATGTACCCGCAACCTCGCTGAAAGATTACCAATCTGCAGACATTTGGAAAGAGCTCAACCTGCAAGCCCTACCCGACATGTCAGGCATCAAAGAAGTGGAACTGCCGCAAAGCATCCGGCTGACAGGAAAACAACTGATCAATCCGGAAGAACTTGAAGTGGAGGTCTACAGCACAGACGGCCACAAAATATATTCCGGCACACAAGCCACAGTGGAAATGCCTGCGGGTACCTACGTAATACGTTGCGGCAATGCAACCGCCAAAGCCATTTTCCGACAATAATACAATAATTATATCAACAAAGAATTTCATTCAAACAAAACCACTATTATGAAAAAACAATTCATTCTTTTCCTGCTTCCCTTGCTGACGCTGGCAGTGGGATGCGACCAGACACCCGAAAACAATATCACCTTTGAAGAAGGCAACGAACTCACCCTCAATGCCACACAAACTTCGGCTTCGTTCACATTCACCGCACCCGAAGCATGGGCGTTGCAGTGCAATGCCGACTGGCTCACACCCGACACACTCGAAGGAAGCAGCGGCACACACACGGTAGGACTTACCGCTACTGCCAACACCGCAGCAAAAAGCCGCACCGCAACCATCGACATACGCTGTGCTACGACAGAAGCCACCCTACTTGTCACCCAGTTCGGCACGGACGATGAACCCCTGCCCCAGCCTACCGGCAAGCTCATCAAAAACATGCAGATAAAGGACCTCGGCGACGGACAGACCATGGCACTGGACTTTGAATACGACGACCAAAAACGGGTAGTCAAATTTATCAACACCGTGAGTTTCGAAGAATTCGAAGAAGAAAATGCCATCTACACCTACAACGTGAACTACGACGGCAATAAGGTCACCATCGACACCGACTTCGACGAAAAATACATCATCACCCTTGATGCCCAGGGACGTGCCATACAAATGACCGGACAGTTTGAAGGGGCAAGCAACCAGACCGTTTCCGTTACATACGACACAAACGGACAGATTGCCCGGGAAGTGTCAGAAGGAAGCTCCGATAATTACACCATTGACTATACCTGGAACAACGGCGACATCGTAAGCCTCAAAAAAGATTATTTCGATGTAGACTTTCGCTACTCGGAACACCCGAACACTTCCAACATCGACATAAACTGGCTCATCTCTGACAGATTTCAGGAAGGGTCGCTGTCATTGGTCGGCATGCTGAACCTCACCGGCAAACGCAGCGCACACTACGCCATGCTCGACTTCTGGGCCAATGCAGAGAACACCCCCATGCCGGGTTGGGATATTGAACGACCCGTGAGGGAAGACCTCATAGGTACATCGCAAACACTGCCATACACCACCACATTCACGGCCACAGAGGAATGCACATCACAATATGACTTCGACGCCGACGGCGACCTTACCCGCATCAGCACAGAATCGCCCGTGTACCGCGTGCATTACGAACGCACCGGAACCATTGTCCGCACAGACCCCAACGAAGAACCAACAGTTATCGATGGGAAAAACTATTTCTATGCTGTAAAGGTAGAATATAGTGAACCCGTGGAAACCGACCGCGAAACACTTGAACCCAACCGGCAGGAACTGACCCTGGGTTATTAGGAACGAGGGAGCGGATAGTCCATGCGGACACCTTTGGAATGCCTCCCCTCCAACCTCCCCAAAAAGGAAAACTTTATAAAGAGCGGGGAGCGGAAATTTCAAGATGTTGAAATCTCCGCTCCCCGCTCTCATTATCCCAAATAAGGTGTCCGCATGAAGACTCCCCGCTATTCGCCACTCGCTCCCCGCTACTAAAAAAACTTACTTGTAATGTTTCGCCAGCCCGCCCCCGGCCGTTTCCTTGTACAGGCTCGGAATGTCGTGCCCCGTCTCGCGCATGGCCTCGACCACCCGGTCGAAGCTCACCCGGTGCTTCCCGTCGGAAAACGAAGCATAGATGTTGGCGTCGAAGGCCCGGGCGGCCGCTATGGCGTTACGCTCAATGCAAGGCACCTGCACCAGTCCGCACACCGGGTCGCACGTAAGCCCCAGATGATGTTCGAGCGCCATTTCGGCCGCATACTCTATCTGCGAAGGCGCACCGCCGAACAGCTGGCAGGCCGCCGCAGCCGCCATGGCACAGGCCACCCCCACTTCGCCCTGACAGCCCACTTCGGCACCCGATATCGAGGCATTCGTCTTCACCACGTTGCCGAACAGACCCGCCGTGGCCAGTGCACGCAGCAAGCGTATCTCCATGAAGTTGCGCGTCATCTTCAGATGATAGAGCACCGCCGGCAACACCCCGCTCGACCCGCAGGTGGGAGCCGTGACAATGACCCCACCCGCCGCGTTCTCCTCGGACACCGCCAGGGCGTAGGCATAGAGCGACCCGCGGTTGCGCATGGCGTCGGTATATCCCTTCGACTTCACCCAGTAGGTGGCCGCCTTGCGCTGCACGCCCAGCCCGCCGGGCAACACGCCCTCGTTCTGCAGTCCGCGCTCAATCGACTCGCACATGGCACTCCACACCCGGCTCAGATAATCCCAAATGTCGGCACCTTCGTATTTTTCCACATATTCCCAAAAGGCACATCCTTCGCGCTCGCACCAGGCCTGTATGTCGTTCAGGGTGGTAAGCGGATAAAGGTCGGGCGAGTCGCCATCGGTCCATCCGCTTTCATCGGCCAATGCTCCGCCTCCTACGCTGAACACCTTCCACGAGCCATCCGGTTGTCCGCCGCGCATGGCCTCGAACAACATGCCGTTGGGGTGGAACGACGGCGTCACATCGGCACGCCACACCATTTCGACCGGCGCCTTGGGTTGCAGCACACGCTGTATGGCCACATCGGTCATGTGTCCCCGCCCCGTAGCCGCCAGGCTGCCGTAAAGCGTCACACGGTACGATTCGGCCTCCGGATACTTCCCGGCAAAAAGTTCGGCCGCCCGTTTCGGCCCCATGGTGTGGCTGCTCGAAGGGCCGTTGCCTATTCTGAAAATTTCCTTGATTGATTTCATTTGCACATCGTTTTTATGCAACGGGAAGCGGGTGCCCCGGCATCCGCGCCCCACCGCCACTTTCCCTGCAAAAATAATGAAAGACGAGCGCAATGCCAACAAATTTATTTGATTGGCATTGCCAAGCCGCCTCCTATTTTATCCAAAATTAATGAAAGTGCGCTTGCGCCCCTTTGGGGCTTACGTTGTTTTTGCTTGTCCCTCTGTCGTAGGGCGTTGCCCTACGCTGTGCGCTTACAGCCCTTTGGGCTTTTGTGACAGAGGTTCTGTCATGTTCCGGCGATGCCGTGCAAGTATGGAACAAGCCTGAAAGGCTTGCAGCTTATAGCATAGGGCATCGCCCTATGAATGAGTTTATGATAAAAAACCGCAAGCCCCAACGGGGCG
>CASEAJ010000012.1 GCA_949285425.1 uncultured Porphyromonadaceae bacterium | reverse complement strand
TTTACATCTGATAGATTAAACTTGCTATATACGTTAAATTTATTCTTCATTAGAATAATTCTTTAGAGTGTCAAAAAATTTTTTGCAAATATAGTGCAAACCGAGATAAATGCAAAAAGAACTTGTTCTTAATTTGCATTTACGAGGTGCAGCCTATATTATGGAAATATAGTGCAAACCGGAAAATCGGGAAAGAGGGTTCTTGATTTGGATTTATGTCACTTTCTCGGATTGAAACAGTGCAAACGAAAACTCTTGGCGAAACTTTGCACATTTTTTGTGCTTCCCGGATAATGCTGATGCTTGTCTCCTTGCCGATATTTGCAGTTAAAAACGAGTGAAAAATGAAACAGGAACAACAAAAGCAGAATGTGAAAAAAGGAAATCCGTTGACGGGTTTTCTGGTTGGTTTGTTGATTGTGTTGTTTTTTAATGGTTTGATTGTTCCGCTGTTTTCCAATAAGGAAATTGTAATGACCGATTACGGGTCATTTATCGCTAAAGTTGACAGCGGTACAGTTGAAAAGGTGATGATTAAAAACAACCAGATTTATTTTACGGCGATTGACGGCAACAAGGATATTCAGACTTATCAAACGGGAGAAACGAACGATCCTCAGTTGGTAAACAGGCTGCTGAATGCCAAGAGTCCCAACGAAGGGGGAAAGATTCTTTTTACACAAGTCGTGCCGGAGGAGAATTCTCCGATTCTTAATTTCCTTTTGATGTGGATTCTTCCGGGATTGCTGTTCTATATGTTCTGGCGATTCGCTTCCAAAAATATTCAGTCAAAATTGGGAGCAGGAGGAAACTTCATGTCGTTTGGAACAAAAGGTGCTAAAATTTATGCGGATTCCGATATAAAGACAACATTTGCTGATGTTGCCGGTCAGGATGAGGCCAAGGAAACTTTGAAGGAAATAGTTGATTTTCTTCATAATCCTAAAAAATATGCGGAAATCGGAGCTTCGCTGCCGAAAGGCGCGTTGCTGGTAGGCCCTCCGGGAACGGGAAAGACGTTAATTGCGCGTGCCGTTGCCGGTGAAGCCAAAGTGCCGTTCTTTGCGATTTCCGGTTCCGAATTCGTTCAGATGTTTGTCGGAATGGGAGCGGCAAAAGTCCGTGAATTGTTCAAGCAGGCAAATGAAAAGGCTCCGTGCATTATTTTTATTGATGAGATTGACGCTATCGGAAAGAAACGTGACAACATGGTAGGCGGTAACGACGAACGGGAGCAGACTTTGAATCAACTGTTGACAGAAATGGACGGTTTCGACGGTAGAAAAGGTGTTGTCATTCTCGCTGCTACCAACCGTCCGGAAAGCCTCGATGCCGCACTTTTGCGTCCGGGACGTTTTGACCGGAGAATCCAGATGGAACTGCCCGATTTGGAAGGACGTAAAGCGATTCTTTCCGTTCATTTGCAGAAAGTTAGACACGATGATGTCGATTTGGATATTGTGGCACGTTCCAGTGCCGGCTCGTCGGGTGCTGAATTGGCGAATATTGTGAACGAAGCGGCACTGAGAGCCGTGCGCATGGGGCGTAACTGTGTGTCGACCGATGATTTGGAAGAAAGTGTGGAAACGGTTATTGCCGGAGCGCAGCGCAAGGGGAAGGTCGTATCGAGGCATGAGCGGAAGATTGTGGCTTATCATGAAATTGGTCATGCGCTGGTTGCGGCCATGCAGTCACATTCAGCACCGGTTCATAAGATTACCATTATTCCTCGTACATCGGGTGCGTTGGGCTATACCATGCAAGTCGACAGTGGTGAACAGTTGCTCATGAGCAAAGAGGATTTGTTCAATAGAATTGCTACATTGACGGGCGGCCGTACAGCCGAAGAACTGGTGTTCCAGACGGTGACTACGGGTGCATCCAATGACATCGAACAGGCTACGAAACTGGCGCGTGCCATGGTTACCCGTTTCGGCATGAGTGAAAAATACGACATGATGGGGCTTGAAACGCTGAACAATGCCTACTTGGGTAGTGACACTTCGCTTGTTTGTTCGGCTGACACGGCTGCCGACATTGACAGGGAAGTGCTGCAATTGATAAAGAAAGCGCATGAAAAGGCCCGGAAAATCATTGAAGAAAATATGGAGATTCTTCACGCTGCTTCTACCTATCTATTGGATAAGGAAACCATTACGGGTGAGGAATTTATGCGCATTGTAGAAGATGCAAAGAAAGTGTGTTAAATCCTTTTTATGGTGAGTGGGAATGTCTTCCGATAGGGGGATATTCCCATTTTTATTCTTTTTTCCTGTATTCCAAAGGCGTATGTCCCGTGTGCTGGCGGAAAAACCGGACGAACGAAGATGATGTTTGGAAATTCATCCTTTCTGAAATTTCCTGTATGCTCAAATGTGTGTTGCGTAAAAAACGTTTGGCTTCAATGATTGTCGCTTCGTTTATCCATAGCTGCATGGACTGTCCGGTGGTTTTCTTGACGGCTGTTGTAAGATACTTTGAGGTGATACACAATTTTTCCGCGTAAAATCCTACATTTCTCATTGTGCCCTTTTGTTGGAACAGCATTTCAAAAAAGTTGTGGGTCAGGACTTCCTGTCGGGAAACCGGTGCGTTGTTTACCGCCGGAATAGCGTTGTAATGATTCAAGGTTATCAATATCAGTGAATATATCAGTGATTTTGAAATGTCAGTCTTGTTTTCTTCACGGTATCGTTTTGCCATTGCATACAGGATGTCCAACTCGTTCATTTCTTCTGCCGATAACTGAATGCCCGGCTGATAGCCGATTCTTTTTAATGTGTCCAGTGATGGGGTAATGGGCAGTTCGCTCATGAACTCCGTTGTCATACAGAGTGCTCTGATTTCCAGATCGGGTGTAACTGACGTGGTTGCAAGAATGTGTTTTGGCAGTATGATGAAGATGTCGTTTTGGTTCAGCCTGTATTCGTTATAGTCAATTTTGAAACTTACAGAACCTTTCCGGCAAAGGCACAGGGTGAAACCGTCAAACTGGTAATAGGCCTGTTCGATGGATTGCGGGTCTGCGGTATTGTTGTATTCAATAAACATTGTCGCTTCTGCCTGTGTCGGATGCTTGTCCATAGCAAGTTGTTTGTCGGATACAAAAATACGAAAGTTTGCCTATTTATAAAACGAAAAACAGCTTCCGTTTCGGGAAACTGTTTTTGATGATTTATTTGATTTTTACCATTTCTATTGGCTGGCGTTTTACATTGTCGAGCGGTGCGGCTTTGTATTTTGTTCGTGTAAAGTCAATTTTGTTGAGGTCGATACAA
>CASEAJ010000011.1 GCA_949285425.1 uncultured Porphyromonadaceae bacterium | reverse complement strand
TCTTGAGCTATACCATAAAGATCTGTAATACACACACTCATCAAAAAGAGAGCCGTTAATAATCTAATTAAATTAACTATATAAAAGCACTTCTCTTTCATTATTTATTATTTTGTGTTATACAATACTCTTAATCTCACGGATGAAGAGTTGGATTGAATAAACTTTTCAAAAAACGCAGAAGTATTTCTGTGTAAATTTATACAACCTGCACTTCCTGGAGTCAGTCCCTCATGAATGGATAAATTTGTGCGTATGACAATCAGTTTTGTTGTAGGATTGTTCGGATTTTTTCTTTTCCTTTCCATATCCATCGTTTTTCTATCAATTAATCATTTGATATTTTCCTTAAAAGGGAATATCCTTCTTTTTTCCAAATAAAATAAATTATGATTTCCTGCATATTCTGTTGACAGCAACACAAAATTTTCATCATAATAATGATACTCTATCGATTCGCCATTGTTTATATAATAAGATTTTTCCAAAGGAATTTGATCCTCTATCATCAAAGGAAATCCCATCTTAACCAGAAATTTGTGTCGAATTCTTTTATTATTATCCCAGTTTTGCCCAATAGTGTCTGTCCCTAAATACCAATGAATTCTGCCATATACACTATTTGTTGGTTCAAAATAAGGATCCCGAAAGTAAATAACGGCATCGTGTGTTGCAATTGACAAAAACAGTCTTGTTTCATTATTAGGTTGAACAGAATACAAGTTGTTGCCAGATTTAATGAATGTTTTTCGTTCTTGTCGCAGGTTAAAATTCATGTCAAAATAAGTTTGTTTTAAAAAAATAGTATCTTTTTTAAAATAAACATCACTTTGTTGGCAAGACTCAATACTATAGTTGTTTTCTCTTCTGTTTACAGAAATAATATCATAATAGTATTTATACCATGTATATATTGAATCATTCCCTTTGATACAATTTGTTATGGAAACAAACAACACTATACAGATAAAGTATTTTTTCATAATAAAGCTGATTTATTCAAATTTATATTTTCGATTGTGACGATACCAGGCAGCAGCTGCATTCTGCTTATTAGATAGTTGATTTATTAATTTATTCATTCTCACATAAGCTTCATCCTTTTCTGCATACCCCTTGTGATCGCGTGCAGCGTTATTAAAAACTTTGTTCCTTAATTCCTTTAACTCATCAATTTTTCCCTGCTTATGAAGTTCTACTGCTGTTTCTACATATCTATCTAAATGTATAAAATTTTCATGAGACAAAGTTATCACATAATCTTCAATCGTTTGTCCTGAACTTTTATCTCTATCTTTATTAAATTGGACATCAAAGTTCAATTCATTTTTAGATATATTACGTAACATAGCACCTCCTAATATATTACTTCCTGATATTTGGAATAAATTATAGTTATGTTCCGAAAAAATACCATTTTTATTGAATTCAACGTCACCTATCTTATCGCCTTCCTTTGCAAATGCTGCAAGAAAATCATAACCTTCTTGTGTTTGAGCAAACATCTCTAAAGCCTCTTGTATATTAGTATCTAGTTCAGAGAAGGAGACTTTATTCCATTTGTCATTTTGATAAACAAAAAACATTATTTCCATCCCATCTGGGTCAACCGCATTCACCGGATTGTTCCCGCACCAGGCATAGGGTGAGGTGTCATAGTACTTCTCCGCCAGCGGGTCGGGCGAGGTGGTGCGTATAATGCGCGGGTCATACCACCGTGCATGGCTGTCGTACATGTCCAGCCCGTGCGTCTCCACAAACTCCTTGCCTCCGTACTTGTACGGCTGCAGGCTGGCGCTGTCCCCCGCCTGATACTCCCAGAACAGTCCGTTGGGGTAGTAGCGGGTGCGTTGTACGGTGAGTGTGCTGTCACCCGAGGGCTTCCACACCTCGCGGACGTTGCCCAGGTGGTCGCGGCGGTAGTAATGGTAATTGTCATATTGGTCCACATAACCTTCCGGGATGTATATCCGCTTCAACTCCAGGTAGTCATAATGTTCCGGATACATCAATCCGTACTCCTTGTTGCCGACGCAGGCGAGGGTAACGGTTAGGACAAAAAAGGACAATATGCTTATTCGCTTTATATTAAGCCGCATAATGAATTCATTTTTCCAGTTGTTTGAATTATTGGAGAATAAGTTTGCCTATCTTTTTTTCTTTAACAATCCTTCCCCCGAAAAAGTTTGCCCGGATGTTACTTTTTCTTTGCTTGTCGTAGGGTTCGTGCCGGTATGCCTGTATGTTTTCCGTTTTTTGCAGATAAGTTTTATAGCTGCGTGCGGAGACTGTAGAATAATATTGCCGGAAAGGTCATTAATCATTCCCTTGTGAAACGGTATTTCTGTGTGGTCAGGAAGGGGAAATGCAGGCGGCAAATGCATGAAACGGCCAAAAGAGAAGCAGGTGTGTTGCGTGTTTCGCAAGCACACCTGCTTTTCTTTTATGTCTGCAATCCGTTTGTTGCTACTTTTCTTTCAGATACTTCTTGTGGTTGTATCCGTAATAAATGGAAACTTCGTCGGTTCCGTTGAGTACGACGGACATGTTGTTGAGCTTGTGTTCATCGTGCAGCTCGTTGATGAGGGTGGTCACCTCGCGGGTTGTGTAGTTCTGTCTTGACACATAAACCGTATTGTCTACCACCCGGTTAATTTGGAACGTATCCGATACGACCCCTACAGGAGCCGAGTCGATGATGATATAATCGAATGATTTCTTCAGTTCGGCAATCATTTCATCCAATCGCGGGCTCATCAGCAGTTCGGTAGGGTTGGGAGGTACCGGACCTCCTTGTATGACATACAGGTTGGGTATGCCGGGCATTTCATAGAGGATATCGTCAACCGGCATGTCGGGGGTTGACAGATAAATGGTTGCCCCTTGTTGTGTTTTGGGGATTTTCATGTATTCACCCAGCATGGGGTTGCGTATGTCCAGCCCTATGATGACCACCTTCTTTTTCATTAGCGTGAGCGATATGGCAAGGTTGGTCGATATAAACGACTTGCCTTCGCCGCTCACGCTGGATGTTACCAAAATGACCGGATTGTTTTTCCCGGATATCATGAACTGCAGGTTGGTGCGCAGATGGCGGAACATTTCGATGATGGGAGTGACTTTTCCGGGGGTGACGACAATGTTTTCTCCCGATTTGTTTGTCGGGATGGAACCCAGGTATGGAACATGCACCAGTTTCTGGAATTCTTTCTTGTCTTGTATGGTGTTGTTCAACAAATCGAGCAGGTAAATGGTTACCAGCGGGATGCACCCCCCGAGCAACACGGCGATGAACAGTGTAATCAGTTTGCGGGGTGAAACGGGTTCCAGCGAAGCATAGGCGGTGTCCAGTATTTTGGCTGGCGGCAACGTGGTGGCCAGGTTCAGCTCGTTTTCCTTTTTCTTTTGCAGCAGGTAGACGTACAATGTCTGTGAAACTTCCTGACGTCTCATCATCTCAATGTATTCACGTTCTTGCCGGGGCACGTCCTGAATTTTTGATGTGAACTGCGAACCTTTTTTCAGCAGGTCGGCCTGGGCTATGTACAGCCCGTCGGAGATGCTTTTTATGCTGGTGATGATACTTGAGCGTATGACTGACAGCGTGTTCTCCATTTGGGCGATGATGGGGTTCTGTTCGTTGGTTGTGCGGAGCAGTTTTAGCCGTTCCAACAGGGCGTCGTTGTACTCCTTGATCAGTTCAATGAGCGAAAGGTCGCTTATGCCCAGGTTGGCGGGAATCAGTCCGAACTGGTTTTCTTCCCGTTTGACATATTCATCTATGTAGGCGACCAGATTGATTTGTGTCTGTATTTCGGCCAGCTGCTTGTCATACTCTCCCATGGATTCGAGAAACAGCTTGGCTTCCGATGATATGTCGGTGATGTTGTTCGAGCGTTTGTATTTCTCGATGTCCACTTCTATTTGCGACAGTTCCTTTTCTATGTTGACAATCTGCTCGTTGACAAAGTCGGCGGTGCTTCGGCCTATCAGGTTCTTGTCATTCACCACATCCTGGTTGTACAGATGAATCAGTTCGTTCAGCACCACTTTGGCCTTTTGGGGGGTGGGCGATATCATGGAGGCCTTGATGGCACTCGATTTCTTGTTGACGGGGCCTACTTGTATGGCGCTGGAATATCTTTCTGTCAGAATGCGGTTGGGATAGCACACAATCTTGTACCGGGTCTTTTCGGCCAACGGAGCCAGTCCGGCGAACTTCATTTCTCCGTAAGGTGTGTTGAACGGCGCATCAAGTTTTTCCAGCAGGTATTTTTCGCTGAATTCCTTTGCCTCGAATTCGACCTCATATCCTTTTTTTGTCTGGCGGACGTTGAACTTCAATACGGCGGTAAGCGTGTCTTTAAAAGACTGGGGCATGTCGAACACGATGGGAGAAACCGGATACAGTTCCTTGTAGGATGAGAAACCTTTCTTGGCGTAATATTCGGTTTCTATGCCCAGTGACTTGATGAGTTGCGAGGCGATGGTCTTTGTCGTGAGCACCTGTATTTCATCTTCCACCTCCTTGGTTGCACCCGAGCCTGAAAATCCCTCGAACATGGCCAGCTGCGAAAGGGGGTTGTTGGCCGCATCGTCGCGCAGCAGAAGGGTGGTCTGCACGCTGTATTGCGGCAGGGTGAACTTCAGGTAAACGTAGGCTACCCCTACACAGATGAAGACGGAAATGACAAACCAATACCACTTTTTCACGTATTTGGCAATGATGGCACGCAAATCGATGATGTCTTCTTGGGCTGACATGTGTTGGGGCGTTGTGTTGCTGTTCATTACGAAAATAAATATGTGAGTTGAACGTTTTTTTTAGACAAGAATTCCTTTTTTTATTTTGAAACGGCAAAAATCACACTGACAACCGATGCCAGCGTAGTTATCATTGACAGATAGAGCGATATGTTGAGACCGGTGATGGCTTTCACGTTGTTCGGTTCGACATAGACCACGTCGTTCTGTTGCAGATAATAGTAGGGCGATGTGAACACTTCATCGGAGTTCAGGTTGAGCCGGGCAAATTCGAGCTTGCCCATGTTTTCGCGTATCACCAGCACGTTGTTGCGTTTTCCGTATATGCTCATGTCGCCGGCAAGAGCCAGTGCATCCAGCACCGTAACCCTCTCGTTGTTTATGGAGTATTGGCCGGGACGCTGCACTTCACCCATGACGGATACCTTGTAGTTCAGGAACTTGATGGTGACAATGATGTCCTTTAGGTATGGGGAAAGGGATTCGTAGATGCGTTGTGTGGCTTGCGACTTGGAAAGTCCGGCCAGATTGATTTTGCCCACAATGGGGAAGTCGATGTTGCCATCCACATCGACCAGGTAGGACTGGAGCGTGGGCGAACTGTACAGTTTGTCGCTCCCGGGGTTTTCATATCCTACCACCGGCAGGTTGAAGGGGGCCACGGCTACAGGGTCCAGTCCGGAAACGATAATGGAAAGCATGTCGCCTGTGCAGATACGCGCTTCATGAATGTCGTTGAATACTTTGTTGATTGAATCGGCGGAACTTGCGTCGACTTTCTGAAAGTAAGCGATTCTTTTTTGTGAGGTACAACTTAATAAAAGTGAGGAAAGAACAACTAAAAGCAAATGGGTTTTCTTCATACTTTTATCCAAAAGACAATGAAACGTTTTAAAGTGGTTTTATATATGCTTTTGCAAGAATGGACGCAGGACTGTACGCTGTTGGCGGATATGTTCTCAGACCGTCAATTCTGCCGGAGCCTCCGTTCATTATAGCGGGCAAAGGTACTTAAAATCTCAGTACTACACAATATGTGTCTGTGCATGTAAACATATTTTTGCCCTTTTCTGCCCGTTCTCATTTGCTTGCCCTTACAGCCTTTTTTCGGCTTCCGGCACGAAGTCGTGTATCTTTGCCGTTCATCTTCTTTTTTCACCTATATGAAAAATGCTTTTCACATAGGTGAAAAAAGCGTTTCACATAGGTGAAAAAAGAACATTATCCGCATAAATGCAGAACATTATAGGAAAGAAGGCTGTGCCATTGACGTTATCAGGTTGAAAACAAGTTTTCACTTGCTTCTGCTTTTGCCTTTTACTATCTTTAGATAAGACAGGAGGCGCCTCAGCATAATCAAGCCGAAAACAAGTTTTCGCTTGCTTCTGCTTTCGACTTTCACTATCTTTTGACACGGAAAACGATTATAAAATGCGACAATGAACGCTCAAGAAAAACCAACGGGTCAACCTGATATAAACGCAAATAAAATTTTAGGTTAAAAGGCTCAACATATGGTACATTTTTCTCCGCCTTGTCCGGTGAGCCGGAAAATCGGCCTGTAGAAGCCGGCCGAAAGCCTGTTGTTCGAGCGAAGCGAGTTCAGGCATTCAGGCTTCGTAAGGACGGGTTTTTCCGTGCGAAGCGGGCACAGCGGCGGCGTTCTTTGCCTACTTTCTTCCGCTGTAGGAAGAAAGTACGGTCGGGGTCGCAGGGGCGGACAGCCCCTTTACAGCCAGCCTTATTCGTCATGCGTTTTCCCTGCCACATAAATGCAGAACATCATAGGAAAGAAGGCTGTGCCATTGACGTTATCAGGTTGAAAACAAGTTTTCACTTGCTTCTGCTTTCGACTTTCACTATCTTTGCAGTGAGGCATGATGGTCGATATTCATACACATATTCGTTCGTCGGTAGGCTTGCAGTCGGTGTACAATGTACCGCTGGAACACTTGCACGCCATGTTGTTGTCGAATGTGGAGGGCTTTTTTTCGGCCGGAATCCATCCTTGGAAGGTCACGCCTCGGTTTGCGGCAGGTGTCGAACTGCTGGAAGCGTTGTTGGCCGACAGGCGTCTGGTGGCCGTGGGAGAGTGTGGATTGGACAAACAGGCACAGGCTCCGCTGCATGTGCAGGCACAGGTGTTTGAACTGCAGGTAGGCTTGGCAGAAGCGTTTCACAAACCGCTCATCATACACTGTGTGGGCTGTTTCAACGAATTGCTCCAGTTGAAGAAACGCTTGAAGCCAACACAGCTGTGGATTGTGCACGGATTTCGGGGCAAACCTCAGTTGGCGGATCAGTTGTTGCGTGCCGGGTGTGCCTTGTCGTTCGGCGAGCGTTTCAACCCCGCAAGCGTGCAGGTCACCCCTTTGGACCGTCTGTATGTAGAGACGGATGAAAGTCCGCTGCCGATAGCAGATTTGTACGTCCGTGTGGCGGCCGCCAAAGGATGTGCGGTGGATGAACTGACGGCGGGATGTGACTTGCTGCGTAAGTTGTATGACTGATTTTTTAACGCGAGGAAAATATGAAAACAGATATAGTGAACGGTCGCTGTGGCTGGGCCGGAACGGATGAATTGTATGTGAAATATCATGATGAGGAGTGGGGGAGGCTTACGACAGATGACACCGTTTTGTTTGAATATATCGTGTTGGAAGGAGCCCAGGCCGGCCTGTCGTGGATTACGGTGCTTCGCAGGCGTGAAGGTTATAGGGAGGCGTTTCTCCAGTTTGATGTGGAGCGGGTTGCAAGGATGACCGATGATGATGTGGAACGGTTGATGCATTTTGAAGGAATTATCCGAAACCGGCAGAAAATCAGGTCGGCCATTCATAACGCGCGGTTGTTCATGGAGGTGCAGCGGGAGTTTGGCAGCTTTTATGAATATGTGCTGAACTTTTTGCCGGACAGGAAACCGATAGTGCATCATTTCACGGAGTTGAACCGGATTCCAGCAACAACGCCCGAGTCCGATGCCATGAGTGCCGACATGAAAAAACGGGGATTCCGGTTTTTCGGGTCTACCTGTTGCTATGCCTTTTTGCAGGCGGCCGGTTTTGTAAACGATCATCTGGAGGGCTGCTTTGTGAGGAGCGGAAGTTACAGCGACAACGTGAACAAGGCATTGTGATGTGTACCAGGAGAGAAAACCCGGAGAGAAGTACCAACTATAGAACCCACTACATATAATTCAACTGAAAATGCAGTCAGATTCACCATTTTATCGTCTGGCATCGGATTTTGTTCTTTATACCAGCCGGAGCATATTCCTCACCGGGAAGGCCGGAACGGGCAAGACTACGTTTTTGCATCGATTGAAGCACGAAACCCGCAAGCAGATGGCGGTTGTTGCCCCTACGGGAGTTGCGGCCATCAATGCCGGTGGCACTACAATGCATTCGTTTTTCCAGTTGCCGTTCACGCCTTTCATGCCGACTCCCGAAGGCCGGAAGAACCTCATTGAGAAACTGCACATGCAAAGTGCAAGGCGCAAGGTGCTGCAGGAACTTGAACTGCTGGTGATAGATGAAATAAGTATGGTGCGTGCCGATGTGCTCGATGCGGTCGATACCATTTTGCGTCACGTGCGTTACCGGCAGCACGAACCTTTCGGAGGGGTGCAGATGCTGTTTATAGGCGACATGTTCCAGTTGTCGCCGGTGGTGACGGAGGATGAATGGCGCTGGCTGTCGCAATACTATAAAAGTCCGTATTTCTTTCATAGTCAGGTGGTGTTGCAGCAACCGCCGGTCTACATTGAGTTGGACAAGATTTTCCGCCAGTCGAATGCCGATTTTGTCCGTCTGTTGAACGAAGTGCGCAACAACTGTTTGTCCGAGTCGGGGCTGAAAATGTTGCAGAGCCGCTACAATCCGGCTTTTGTGCCTCCCAAAGATGATACGTACATCACGCTTACAACCCACAATTACAAGGCCGACAAGATAAATGAAGAGGAACTGGCACAGCTGCAAGGCAAGACTTACCGTTTCAAGGCGGAGATCAAGGGCGAATATCCGGAAAAAAGTTATCCCACAGAGCTGGAACTGGAACTGAAGATAGGTGCCAAGGTCATGTTCTTGAAGAACGACATGGAAACACCCCGCCGCTATTTCAACGGCAAGATAGCGGTGGTGGAGGATGTGGATGAGGAGGCAATTGTGGTGCGCTGCTTGGATGACAGTGCGCTGATAGAAGTGCACAAGGATGTGTGGCGGAACATTCGCTACACGGCCGACCCCAAGACACAGCAGATAGAGGAGTGTGAGCTGGGCACTTTCACGCAGTATCCTTTGCGGTTGGCATGGGCCATAACCATTCATAAAAGTCAGGGGCTTACTTTTGACAAGGCGGTGATTGATGCAGGCGATGCGTTTGCCGCCGGACAGGTGTATGTGGCTTTGAGCCGATGCCGCTCGTTGGAAGGACTGGTGCTGTTGAGCCGTATCCAGCCGCAGGCCATACAAAACGACCGTACCATTGTAGAATATGAACGGAACAAACTGCCGGTCGAATATCTGGAAACGCAACTGGAACAGTCGAAAAACGAATACCGTCGTTTTGTGCTCAATGCCTTGTTCGAGTTTGGAACCCTGGAGGGACGTGCCGTGCTGTTGCGCAATGGTGTGAAAGAACATGAAAAGTCGTTCAACGCCGAAGCCTTGCCCTATGCGGAGCAGTTGGTGGAGCAGGCGCATGCCATGCACGATGTGGCCTCGCGGTTTCAGTCGCAGTTGCAGGGCCTGTTGAACCGTATTCCGGTTGATGAAGAGTTTCTGCAGGGACGCATTGGAGCGGCCGCTGCTTTTTTCAACGGAAAGCTTGATGAACTGATGCAGGCATTGTCTCAGTCGCCCGTTGTAACGGACAGCCGTTCGCATGCTTCGGAATATAATGATGACCTGAAAGAACTTTTCCTTGTGTCGGCACAAAAGCGTTTTTTGCTTGATAAGTTGAAAGAACGTTTTACGGTGGAAGACTATTTTATATTGAAAAACACATTCATTGCTCCCGATTTCAAACAGAGTGCCTATGCGGGCAGCACGACGGCAAAGGTGAAAAAAGAAGACAGCCGTCATCCCGATTTGTACAAGGCTTTGGTGCGTTGCCGGCATGAGTTGTGTGAACCGCAGGGAACTCCCGTTTATCTGGTAGCACAGACGAAAACCTTGCTGGAAATGGCCGATTATCTGCCTCAAACCCCTAAAGAACTTCTGTCCATTAACGGATTTGGTCAGGCAAAGGTGGAAAAGTATGGCGATGCGTTTCTTGATGTGATACATGACTATTGCCTGAAACATGATTTGGGATCGCTCATGCACGAAAAGGAAGATACCCGGAAGCGCAAGAAGAAAGAAAAAAAGGAGAAGAAAGAGAAAGAACCTAAAATAGAGAGCCGCAAGGTGACGCTCGGATTGTATCAACAAGGCAAAAGCATAGATGAAATAATGGCGGAGAGAGACCTGGCACTGTCAACCATTGTCTCGCATTTGGTGCCCTATCTGGGCAACGAGGTGGATATTGATGAATTCATTTCGTTTGAAAAGCGGCAGCAGGCCTTGTTGTTCATGGAAAGCATGGCGGAAAAAGAGCAATCGCCCTACGCGGCATTGAAAGAGATGCTTTCGCCGGTCGAATTCCAGTTTTTCATGGCCTGGCTGCGAATCGGCAAACCGTGATGGGGAGGAGTCATAAGGAAAGAAGCAAATCAACCAATAAAACAGCAGTTTCTGGCTCTTCTTTTTGAGCTTCTTTTGGTTTCCATGCAACAATGAAACGAACCGTGCTTGAGCGTACGCTGTAGCCTTTTTGAGACCATTCCTCCAATGAGGCTTGCATGTTCATGGATAGTTTAGCCAAAGGTTTGTTGTTTGATGGATTGTATAAAGTGAAGTCTTGGTAGTTTAAGGCATCTCCGCTCCTTAATGCAAGTACCTCTTGTTTGTGTTCTTTGAAGAAGTCCAGATATACGTCTTTGTGAGAAAGTTGCAAGATGATTTCAGCCGGCAGGTCATATTGCTTGTTGTCATTACAATATTGGTCTGTATCTATATTGTCGAAGCAATGTCCGTTTGTGTGTATGGATAATCTTTTTTTCGCTCGGGTCATACCTACGTAGTATCGGCGCATTAAGGCATCATTCTTTGAATAATTGTCAGATATGAGCATGTATACGTTATCAAACTCTCGGCCTTTGGCCTTGTGGATGGTTGATACTACGACATCTGCTTTTGAAATATCACAAAAATCTTCCAGCGACGATTCAAAAACAAATTCTTTGAAGTCGCTCATATACTTTGTCTTGTTTGTTTGCTCGAATATCTCTATGCAACGCTTTATGTATGCCAGGCTTTGGCTTTTTTCATAAACGGAGAATGTTTTTTGTTTGGCTTCTTCCCATAAAGTATCAGGAATAAGTGGTGTATTTGTTTTTTTTTCTATGGCCTTCAAGAAATATCTTATCTCTGCTATATTCCAAAAGCGTATGCCATCCATTGATTGTATGAGTTTGCTGTGTATACCGTGTTTTCGTAAAAGGGCCGTCATTATAACGGCTTCTTCATTTGTTTGAGTGAGAACACAGGATGTACCATTTGTCTGTTGGAGTACTAATTCTTCAACAAGAGGCTGATACATGTATTTTGATTGATGATGTGTTATGCTTACCCATCCTGCATCTGGGGTTATGGAAAGGATAGGAGTTTTCTTTAGCCTTTTACTTATGTTTTTTGCAAATCCGTTGGCAAAATTAACTAAATGTCGTGCACTGCGGTAGTTTTCTGTCATTTCGACAAACTTACTTCCTGGTTCATTTGTCAGCCGATACATGTATTTGGAATCAGCTCCTCGGAATTCGTAAATATTTTGGTCATCGTCTCCTACGGCAATTACACGCATTTCTTCATTGTGATGCATTAAGGCTTTTACGAGGGCATATTCTTCTTCGCTCATGTCTTGAGCCTCGTCTATGACTAATACTGTTTTGCCTATTCGGTTGGGTTCGACCTCGCCTTGGTTAATCATATCGGTGGCTTTGACAACAGCGTTCTGAAGATCATCCGGATTGCCTATTCGTCCTAAAAGATCGAAACAATAAGAATGGAAGGTTTTTATTTCAACATAATGTGCTGCATTTCCGATGAGTTCCATTAGTCGTTGTTTGAATTCCGTAGTTGCTGCTCTGGAGAAAGTCAGCATGAGCAGTTGTTCATGTTTTACATCTTCAAGCATTAATAGTGAGGCGAGCTTGTGCACTAACACGCGGGTTTTCCCACTACCAGGGCCTGCGGCCACGACAATATAACGCGATTCTTTGTCGGAAATGATTTCCATTTGCCGTTTAGACAAATGACCAAAAAGTTGTTCGTATTTCTGGGGAGTTAGGTTACGTTGTATTTCATGTACTCGTTCTCCTTTGAAATATTTTGTGATGAACTTTTTGTAATCCATTTGGAAATAGTCTTGGACATATTGTAAAGCTGCATTATAATCTTTTACCATGAGATTGGCATATTCTCCGACAATGTGTACTTGTTGGATTTTTTGCTTATAAAATTCATTTAGTAACCGATAATCTTCTTGTTTATATCTGGATTTGTTGTCTTTGATTCTTTTGATGTCCATCGCGTTATAAAGAACCAAGAACCCGCCCTCCAATTTTATGGATTGGATTTTAGATAGAAATAGTAGTGCTTCCTCCACGTCTTCTAATTGCAGGTTTTCCTGTTCGCCAAAGATCGATTGAGTGTTTGACTTTATCTGCTGGAGGAGCTCTACAATGGAAAATTGAATAGAATGGTCAGTTACAATTCCTTTTATGTTGGCTTTTTCCATTTGTTTGTATAACCATTCTATTGTGAAACGACTAATTTCCAGTCTTTTCTCAAATTGTCTATTGATTTCTTCCCATTTTTTTTGGCGCGTGAGCACCATGTTGTGAGCGGCATCTTCTTTTTTGTGGATATAGCCTTTGATGGATAGAAAATAGAGTAAAGTTCGGATGTCTTTTTCTTTTGAAGTGCTAATACCTTCTTTTAAGGCGTTTTCATTCAATTGTTTGCATGATATATGCAAATAGTCATCTGGGATGTGTTTGTGTATATATTGTTCGAGTTTTGCAAAATGTTCAAGAATTGTCCGGGATTTACGTTCTGTGTTTCCGTTATCCAACAAATAGGCGGAAATGTCCTTGCTGTCAGCCAAAATGCCTTCTTGGCGCATTCGTTCGACCACAGAAATGACATCTCGCTTATTGAGCCCCAAAATGTCAGCTAAATAATCAATGCGTGATTCGGCATCTGCATTTTGGGTTTTGGAAATGTATTTTTGGGATATTAATGATTTGATTATTCTGACAGCCTTTTCTATTTCATCGCTACCAAACAATGCAGATGCAGTGATACGTTCTCTGGCTTCATCCATATTGTTGATAGTAATGCCTGTGGCATAGACATGTGGCATATTATTCCCTCTTTCAAGATAACCGCTTTGTTCTAATGTAGCCAATGCGGTTCTTACCCGGGTTTCGATGTCGGAAACGGAATCATCCCAACCGGCTTGTCGTGCAATCTCCAATGCAGAACAGCAAACCCTCATACGTTGTTTGGTGAGATTCTTTACAGCTTGCCATACTTGTTGTATTTCACTGATGCTTAATTTTGTTTGATTCAGTAAAATGAAATGTTTGTCCAAATCGTGGTCGCTATAAAGTACATAGCATTGAGCATAAAGATGAGGGTCTCGACCGGCTCTGCCAGCTTCCTGTACATAGTTTTCCAATGAGTCGGAAATGTCGTAGTGTATCACTGTGCCGACATCTTTTTTGTCTACTCCCATGCCAAAAGCAGAAGTTGCCACGATAATTCGTACCTGATTGTTCATAAAAGCTTCCTGATTGGCAATTTTTTCTTCAGCTGCCATTTTCCCGGTAAAGGGCAAAGCTTTGTAACCATCGTGAGTTAGTTTCGACGCTAATTGCTGAGCGCGTAGGGTGCGTGACACGTAGACAATGGCAGGGGTGTCGGACGCTGCTAAGAGTTCTCTCAACTTGGTGTATTTTTCGTTGTCGGTATCGGCATGTATGACGGAATAATGCAGATTGGTCCTTGATGCTGTGGATGCGAACAATTGCAGTTCTATGTTTAATGTTTGCTTGAAGTAATCGTAGATGTCTTGCACTACTTTTTGTTTGGCGGTGGCCGTAAAGCAGGATATGGGGATGGATTGTTTGCATCTTTTCTTTTGCTGCAGTTCTTGAATGAACTTTCCGATGTAGAGGTAGTCAACTCTGAAATCCTGTCCCCATGAAGAAAAACAATGTGCTTCGTCTATTACGAACCTGACCACATGTCGTGCCATTAGAATTTTTTCTATCGTTTTTGAACGAAACATTTCTGGGGCAATGTATAAAAGTGATGCATCTCCGTCTTGTACACGTTGTATGGACAATGCTCTCGTGATAGGGTCTAAAAGGCCATTGATAGTCACAGCATCTGTAATGCCCTTGTCTGCTAGGTTGTCGACCTGGTCTTTCATAAGCGATTGCAAGGGAGAAATCACGACTGTAAGACCGTGTACGGAACGGGCTTCCATGAGTGCCGGCAGTTGGAAAGTGAGTGACTTGCCTCCTCCGGTAGGGAATATGGCCAATAAAGATTTGCCTTCCACCGCAGCTTGCACGGCCTGTTCCTGAAGATGTTCACCCTCATACGTTCTGAATTGCTCATAGCCGAAAAAAGCTTTTAAATTGCGGTGTATGTTTAGTTGTTGACTGCAGTAAGTGCAATTTTGCCGGCAGGGTGTTTGCCGCAGGAGTTTCATTACGTGTTCCACATGAGGAAAGTTGTGAAGAACCCATCCCGGGGTAATGGAACGATGGTCTGCTGTGTCGATAAGGGATAATGCATAAGCCAGTTCGCAAGGATATTGTTGGATCAGGGCAGGCAGGTCGGCATTTGAACATATTTTTGTATCGTAGAGCCTGCTTATCAGTTGCGGCAGATTATTTTTATCGATTCCAACGGCTTGGACCATGTGGAAGAATCCTTCAAATTCTTCTTTCCCTTTTAAAAGAGTTGTAAATAATTTACGTTTCTCAATAGACAATAAATTCCAACATGCTATTTCACTTAAGAGTAAATCTCTTGCTTTTTCACAATCGTTTACCGGATTGTTCATTTGGTCATTGACCAGTTTGTCATCTTTAACTAAATTGTGATAAGGACGTTCAGGAAATAACAAAGGTGATAAATAAAGTGTGTCAACCAACCGCCAATGGTAACAATTCTTATCAGGAAACAGGTATTTGGCATCATGGTGAATGATATTGTGTCCGCAAATGTATTCGATATTGTGGAGAAATTTAAGCAATTCTTCTTTTGATGTCTTGTGGAACGTGGATCCATCATGACGTATAGCTCCTATATCATGAATTTTATGGTCCTTCAAACCGGTTTCAATATCTACTATTGCATAGCGTGTGACATCGTTCGGAATGGGCATGACTTCGTGGTTGACAAACTGCTGGTTGTCTTTTGGATATATGGTTTTTATAAATTTTTCCCAGATGGACATATTTTATGGAAATAAATTATAGGTCAAACTTTGTTTCCCATTTTTTTACTACATAGAAATCATGGTATTTCGTATGTATAAAAAATAACGAACGATTGGACTGTATCTTACCGGTTGATGCCTCCTCCCAAAGCTTTGTAAAGCAGGACGGTTGCCGACAGTTTGTTCAGTTTGGCATCGTTCACCTGAATTTCGGCATCGAAAAGCTGACGTTGTGCATCGAGGACATCCAGATAACTGATAACCCCATTGACGTATTGAAGGTTGGCCAGCTCATGATATGAACGGGCCGATTGATACAGTGCTTCAGCCGATTTGTACATTTCTTTTGTCTTTTGAAATGTGTTGATGGCGTTGCTTACTTCCCGGAACACATCGAGCACTTTCTTTTCATAGGCATACACTTCCTGCTCGTAGGCTGCTTTGGCCGCTTTCCGGTGGGCGTTGTTTTTGCCGAAATTGAATATAGGACCGGTTATGGAACCCAAAACATACCATGCCGGGCTTTTGAGGAAATAGGATAATTCATCGCTTTCGCCACCTATATTGCCGGTCAACCGGATGCGTGGGAACATGTTGGTGAGCGCAATGCCTACTTTGGCGTTGGCTTCGCGCAATTCTTGTTCGGCTTGCCGGACATCGGGGCGGCGCAACAGCAAAGCCGATGGCAGGTCTACCGGGAGGTCGGCAATGTCGGGCAACGACCGGAAATCTTCTCCTCGAGGTATGTTGGTCGGGAACTCACCTAAAAGCATGGAAAGTTCATTTTCCTTGAGTTTGATTTCGTTTTCCAGTTTGGGGACCATGGTCTCTGTACGTGCCAACTCCACCAGACTCTGTCGGTAGGGAATTTCGGATGTCAGGCCGCCGGTGTAGCGTGACTGGGCAAACTGCATGGCTTCACGCCGGGCGGCGACGGTTTGCTTTACAATGCGTAATTCACTGTCCAGTGCTTTCAATTCGAAGTACATTTGGGCTACTTGCGATACGATGGTCAGCTGCAAGGCACATTGTGCTTCGACCGACTGGACGAACTGGGCAATTCCGGCTTCGTTTTGCCAACGCAGGTTTCCCCAAACGTCCAGTTCCCAGCCCACGGTCAGTTTCCCGATAAATTCCCGGTCTGTATCCAACGCATTGCCGCCATAGTTCAGGTCTTCCCGGTCACCGCTGATGTTGATTCCGAATTCAGGAAACAATCCGGCTGTTTTGATGCGTTTGCTTTCCATCATTTCTTTTATCCGGGCTGTGGCAATGAGCATGTCCTTGTTGTTGAGCAGTGCCTTTTCTATCAGGGCCTGGAGCACGGTGTCGGTGTACAATGTGCCCCAGCCTATATCGGCTGCATTGCCCTCTTCCAGTCCCATGGTTTCAAATTCTTCGGGGACAGGCATGGGGGGCAGGCTGTGCTTGTGGCCTATTTTGCAGGATGAAAACAGGGCGAGGATAGCTACGGTGAATATAAGAATATATGCTTTACACTTCATATGCATTATGACTGTTTCTTCGTTTTTGATTTGATTTTGTCAATATATTTTTTGCTTTTGTTCAAAGTCGTTTTGCAGACAATGCTGATCTGGGCTTTTGATTTTTCTTTGAGCATGTCCAGTTTTTCTCTCTGTTCTTCGGGAATGTTGATTTTGGGAATGTTCAGTGCCCGCATTTTGTCCATGGCTTCATAAACCATTACAAAGAAGAACGGAACCATGATAATGCCGATGGTAGTGGCGAATATCATGCCGAAAAATACCCCGGTACCGATGGAGTGACGGCTTGCCGAACCCGGACCGCTTGCGAGCACCATGGGCAACATACCCAGAATGAAGGCAAGCGAGGTCATTAATATGGGACGGAAACGAAGTTTTGCCGCGTTCAGTGCCGCTTTGGCCGGCATTTCTCCATTGTCTACCTGTATCTTGGCAAACTCGATGATGAGAATCGCGTTCTTGGCTGCCAGCCCGATAAGCGTCACCAACCCGATTTGGAAATAAATGTCATTGTCCAGTCCGGTGATGGCAATGCCGATGAATGCACCGAGAGCCGCAATGGGCAGTGACAGCAAGGCAGCAATAGGTACACTCCAGCTTTCATATTGTGCGGCAAGGAAGAGGAACACGAATATGAGTACCAGAACGAGTACCAGACCGGTCTGCCCCGAAGCTTTTTGCTCCTGGAATGACAGGCCGCTCCATGCCAGTCCGATGTTTTCGGGCAGGTGTTTGCGTACAATGGTTTCAATTTCCTGCATGACCTGTCCCGAGCTGTAACCCGCGGCCGGTGTGATTTGCATAGGTGCCGAGTTGTACATGTTGAAGCGCATGATGCTGCCGGGACCGGTTGTGTAGCTGGTAGTTCCCAGTGCTGTCAGCGGAACCATGTCACCTTTGGAGGTCTTGACGTAAAACAGGTTGATATTGTCCGGGCTTTGGCGGAACGATGCGTCGGCCTGGATATAAACCCGATAGATACGGTTGAACATGTTGAAGTCGTTGACATACAACGAACCGAGATACGCTTTCATGGTCGAGAATATATCGGACAGAGGAACGCCCAGCCACATGGCCTGGTCTTTGTTTACATCGAAATAGAGCTGCGGTATTTCCGACTGAAGCGATGAAGAAACGCTTGCTATCATTTCCGATTGTGCCGCATAGAACATAAATGTATCTACCGCATTCACCAGATCATCCCATTGCGCATTGGAACGTGCCTGCAGTTTCATTTCCACACCGCCTGCACTACCGAGACCTGGAATGACCGGCGGCCGGCTTGTGTACACCTTGGCTTCGGGATAATGATAAAACTCTTCTTCCACCATCTCCATGACAGCGGCCACATCATCTTTTCGTTCATTCCACGGCTTCAGAATGACGGTCAGCGTGGAACGGCCTTGGTTCGTTCCCACGCGTGGACTCGATCCGTTGGTGCTTTGTACATATTGCACGGCATCCAACCCGTTGATGAAATTCACTGCACGGTCGTTTACTTCGCGCATGCGTTCGATGGTTGTTCCTTCGGGCATTTCAAGTTCCACTGTGAAATAGCCCTGGTCTTCTTGCGGGATAAAGCCGCTCGATATGAAACGCATCAGCACAAATATGAACACAATGACCATCCCGAAGGCACCCAGAATGCGTCTTTGATGTTTCAATGCCCGTTCAAGTAGCCGGGTATAGGCAAAATTGCCTTTTTCGAGCCATTCGTTGATTTTGCGGAATACAAGATTTTTCTGTCCTGTTTGCGGACGCAGCACAATGGCACACATGGCAGGGCTGAGGGTCAGTGCAACAACGGCCGATATGATGACCGACACGACAATCGTCACGGCAAACTGGCGGAACAGCGAACCGGTGATGCCCGAAAGGAAACTGACCGGTATGAACACGGCTGCCAGCACCAATGCTGTGGCAATCAACGCACCGCTCAACTCTTTCATGGCTATGTGAGTCGCTTCCCGTGCACCGATGTGCTGCGTCTCCATGATACGTTCTACGTTTTCCACCACCACAATGGCGTCATCCACCACGATACCGATAGCCAGCACCAGCCCCAACAAGGTCAGCATGTTGAGCGAGAAACCCATGATGAGCATGAAGCCGAAGGTACCTATCAGCGAAATGGGAACTGCTATGATGGGCACAAGCGATGCACGCCAGCTTTGCAAGGAAAGGAATGTGACCAGAATGACGAGAAACAATGCTTCGAACAAGGTCTTGTACACTTCGTGGATGGATTCGGAGATATATTCCGTCATGTCAAACGGAATCAGGTAGTCCAGTCCTTCCGGAAAATCCTTGGATATTTCCTTCATGGCCTTTTTAACCTCATCGGCCACTTCCATGGCGTTGGCGCCGGGCAACATAAATATGTTCATGATGGCGGCGTTTTTTCCGTTCAAGGCACTTTCCGTATTATATGATTGTGCTTCGAGTGAAACCCGTGCCACATCGCGCAGGCGGATGAACGAGCCATCTTGGTTGGCCCGTACTACAATGTCCTCGAATTCGCTTACTGTCGACAGACGTCCTTGTGCCGTGATGGGGATGGAAATGTCGACACCCGACATGGGAGCCTTACCCAATTCTCCAGCGGCCGATTCCCGGTTCTGGTCTTTCAACGCGTTTTGCAGGTCCTTGACGGTCAGTCCGAAACTGGCCATCTTGTCGGGATAAACCCATATCTGCATGGCGTAGTAACGGCTTCCGACATTGGATACCCGTCCCACCCCCGGTGTACGGCGCAACACATCCAACACGTTGATGGTCGAGTAGTTGCTGAGGTATATTTCGTCGAACTTCGGATCATCGGATACCAGCGCGATGGTAAGCAGGCGGTTGGGCGATTCTTTTTCCACCGAGATACCGTTTTGTATCACTTCGGCCGGAAGTCGCGATTCGGCCAGCTTCACGCGGTTTTGCACTTCCACGGCAGCAAAGTCGGCATCGGTGTTCACATCGAAGGTGACGGTAATGGACAATCCTCCGGAGTTGGAACTGCTCGACTCCATGTAGAGCATGCCGGGAGTTCCGTTCAGTTCCTGCTCGATGGGAGTGGCTACAGCTTGCGACACGGTGGTGGCGTTGGCTCCCGGATAACTGGCGCTGATTTTGACTACCGGTGGTGTGATTTGCGGATACTGGTCTATCGGCAAAGATACCAGGCCGATGATACCTAGCAACACAATCAATATGGAAATGACCGTCGAAAAGACCGGTCTGTCTATGAAAAATCCGGTTTTCATGCTTGTTGCTTCTCTTCTTGCTTGTTGTTTGTTGTTTTGATTTGGTTGGCAGAGTCGGCCGGCTGTGGCTTCGGTGCCATGGTGTCGACGGGAACCATGTGGTTGCTGTCGTTCTGTGGTTGGGCGGGGGCAATGCCCGAATTCAGGCTGTCGTTTGCAGTCTGCACGCTGTCAGCCGGCAGGTTTGTGCTGTCAGCCGGTAGTGGAATGGCTTCGGGTTCGTCGGCCGGCTGTTCGCTGGCGGGCACCTCGGTCGGTTTCGGTTCTACCCAAATGGCCGGCTGGCCGTGTGTCAGTTTGTTGTAGCCTTCGACAACGATGCGTTCGCCTTCTGACAATCCTCGATTGACCACAATGTTGTTACCCTGTTCCGGTCCGGTTTCAATGAAACGTTTTTCCACTATGCTGTCGGGACGGATGACAAAGATGAAGGCTCCTCCTTTTTCTATGGAAACGGCCTTGCGGGGTACCACAATCACGTTTTCCAATACGTTGAGCAACAGTTTTACCCGGGTGAACTGACCGGGAAGCAATTCCTGGCGGGGGTTGGGCATAATGGCACGTACCCCGAAAGTACCGCTTTTCGGGTCGACCAGCGGAGCGGCAAAGTCAACGATACCTTTTTCCTTGTAGATGCTGTTGTCTGCCAGTGTAACGGTAACGGTCGGCTGCCAGAAGCGGGTGCTGTCAAGTTCTCCCAGGTGCACATTGCTGCGCTGGCTTCGCAGGTAGTCCAGTGCAGTCAGCTTGAATTCCACGAACACCGTGTCGCGTTGTACCACGGTGGCCAGCAGGGTTGAGTTGGCCTGTCCCACCAGGTTTCCTATGTCGGTATACTGTTCGCTGATGTAGCCATCCAGCGGGGCGCGTACCACGGTGTAGCTCAATTCCAGTTCGGCCTGCGCCAGTTCGGCTTTGCTCATCATGACGCTGGCTTTGGCCATGTTGTAGGCAGCCTCGGCGTTGTCCAGTTCCAGACGGCTTGTGGCATTCTGTTCGTATAGCGGACGCAGGCGTTCCACGTCGCGACGGGCTTTGTCCTCCAGCGCTTCATCTTTGCTTAGCTGTGCTTTGGCCCGTTCCACTTGCGCCTTGTATTGCGCATTGTCTATGTAGAACAAAGGTTCGTTTTGGGCTACCTTTTTCCCTTCTTCAAAGGTCATGTTCTCCAGATAACCCTCAACGCGGGCGTGTATCTCTACACTTTTGAACGCTTTGATCTGTCCGGCATATTCGCCGTAAATCTCAATGTTGTCGGTTTTTACTTTTTCAGCTTCAACGATGGGCAGTTTGGGACTTTTGTCTTTGCAAGAGCTGAAAATCAAGACGGAACATAAAGTGACCGGAAGTATATACTTTGTCACGTTCCAGTTACAAGCCATATTCATAGTCAATAAAATAAATCGCTGCAAAATTAACTAATTCTGCTTATACGCTCAAAAACGGGACAATTATTTAACGTGTGTTTGAAATAAAAAACAATATGAAAGCGCTTGTGGACATGATGGTGGCAAGTAGACAACCCCGATTTTGTCCGTATGGCAGGGGCACTTCCGAATGGCAGGTAACTTGCTTCGGGTGACATTGCTGAATGGGGGAGGGAAGCACGCATGCACGGTGAAAGGTTTCTGCTGTAGGTTGGATTTTTAGGACTGTGTAGTTGTTCGCTTTTGAACATGAAAGTTATATCTTTGCGCCCATGAAAGAGAAAGTGAACAAAACCAATGCGGCCCGGCTGCTCGACCGGGCGAAAGTGTCCTACGAACTGGTGCCTTACGAGGTGGATGAATCCGACTTGAGCGCCGTGCATGTGGCGCAACAGTTGCATGAGCCGGTGGAACAGGTTTTCAAGACCCTGGTGCTGAAAGGGGACAAAACGGGTTATTTCGTGTGTGTCATTCCCGGAGCGGAGGAACTGGACCTGAAACTGGCGGCGAAAATTTCGGGTAACAAGAATTGTGCGTTGATACCCATGAAAGACCTGCTTGGGGTGACGGGCTATATACGCGGAGCCTGTTCGCCGTTGGGTATGAAGAAACATTTTCCCACCTATATGCACGAAACGTGTCTGCAGTTTGATTTTATCTATGTGAGCGCCGGACAACGCGGGTTGCAAATCAAGGTGTCGCCTTCCGATTTGATGGAGGTCGCCCAAATCGAGCTGGGGAAACTTTTATGATTTTTTTGCTTCCCGGGATTGAACAAAGTGTCATTGATTTTCATTATAAAACCTGCTTGTTAATGATAACAAAAAGGAAATGAATGATGAAAACGAGACGAAAAATGCTGATGTGGCTGGCGCTTCCGGCCCTGCTGGCCGCATGTTCAGGTTTAAAGACGACGGGATACACGGCCGGTGAGGTGGCCATGAAGATAGAGTCGGGCGATTATGAGGTGGATGTGCAGTATGCCGACCCCATGAGAGGACGTCGCATTTATCTGAACCACGCTTACAGTCTGACCATCCGGAACGATTCGGCCTTTGCCTATCTGCCCTATTTTGGGGTCGCCCGTTCGGCTCCTTACGGAGGCGATGGAGGCATTAAGTTTGCAGAACCCTTGCAGGCATATAGCATGACACCGAACCGCAAGCAGAATGGTTGGGACATACGTTTCAAGATACAGGCGGAGACTGAAGCCTATGATGTGTTCCTGACGGTGTTTGACAGCGGAAGTGCGACAGTGTCATTCCAACCGCAACGGCGTGACCCGATTTCCTTTTCCGGTCAGCTTGGCAGCACCGGCCGGGATTGACCGGAACCCATTGTTGTGGTTCTTTGATGCATTTGTTTGCCGCTTTCGGGAAAAATGGCGAATATTGCAGTGCAATGGCAGCACTGACGGAGCCGTGTTCGAGTGAATGCGTTTTCACGGCAGGGGCTGCATGTGTGCGATTTTTATATTTATTGTTATTGAAATTATGGAATACTTTCCGCTTGTAGACGAACAGGGCAATGTGTTGGGCAAGGCTTCCCGTGAAGAATGCCATTCCGGTTCGTTTTTGTTGCATCCGGTGGTGCATTTGCATGTGTTTAACGAGGCAGGAGAACTGTACTTGCAGAAACGTTCTTTGAAGAAAGACATTCAGCCCGGCAAATGGGATACGGCTGTCGGTGGGCATGTCGGTTTCGGGGAGGATGTGTGGAACGCATTGCTTCGCGAAGCCCGTGAAGAACTGGGCATGTGTGATTTTGAACCGGAATTCATGAATTTTTACAAATACGTCTCCGACCGTGAGTCCGAACTGGTTTACTGTTTCCGTACGGTGTATCGCAGCATGCCGGTTCCCGACAGAGACGAGGTGGATGAAGGCCGTTTCTGGAGCATGGACGAAATCAGGTCGAACATAGGCAAAGGGGTGTTCACCCCCAATTTCGAACAGGAATTTGAAAAGACCGTATCCCGGTGGGAGCCTTTGTCCTGACCTTTGGCTTTTGTACAAACAAAAGAGGGTGTGTCAAAATTCACCCTCTTTCATTTTTCCGGCAAGGTGTATGTGTAGGTTCACCATCCAATTCCCGTAGGAAATATGAACAACTTTTTATTTCACCAGCATTTGTTTGGCCACTTCATCGGCTGCAATTGAACCTTGCAATCTTTCCAGCAGAGTCAGGGCAAACGGAAGTGTCAGCCCGGGGCCTCGTCCGGTGATGATGTTGCCATCGACAACCACGGCTTCGCCTGTACAGGTGGCACCGGTGAGGTATTTTTCAAACCCGGGATAGGCTGTAGCCCTTTTGCCGTTCAGCAGCCCGAGTCCGCCCAGCACCATGGGTGCAGCACAAATGGCGGCCACATCTTTGCCCGTGGCGGCAAACTCAACTATTTTTTTCTTCAGTTCTTCATGGTCGTTCAGGGCAGTGGTCCCTCCCGGAAGAATGAGCAGGTCTACGTTGAAGTCGGCATGCTCGAACAGCACATCGGCCGTTACCTGCATGTGGTGACTGCCTGTGACTTCCTTTTTGCCGGTAACCGAAACGGTGTGAATGCCTACTTTCCCCCGGCGGAGTACATCAACGGTGGCCAAGGCTTCGATTTCTTCGAATCCATCGACCAAAAAGATAAGCGCTTTTTTCATTCCTTCTTTTGTTTATAGTGGTTCTTTGTCAAATCATGGCAAAGATAGTGAAAGTCGAAAGCAGAAGCAAGCGAAAACTTGTTTTCAGCTTGATTATGCTGAGACGCCTCCTATCTTATCTAAAGATAGTGAAAGTCGAAAGCAGAAGCAAGCGAAAACTTGTTTTCGGCTTGATTATGCTGAGACGCCTCCTATCTTATCTAAAGATAGTGAAAGTCGAAAGCAGAAGCAAACGAAAACTTGTTTTCGGCTTGATAACGTCAATGACACAGCCTTCTTTCCTATGAAGTTCTGCATGTATGCGGATAATGTTCTTTTTTCACCTATGTGAAACGCTTTTTTCACCTATATGAAAAATATGTTTCACCTATGTGAAAAGCATGTTTCACCTATGTGAAAAAAGAAGATGAACGGCAAAGATACATGACTTCGTGCCGGAAACCGAAAGAAGGCTGTAAGGAAAAGCAAAAGAGAACGGGCTGTATAGGGTAAAATCCTGCTATAATCCTCTGAGAGGTAAGATTGTAAAAAAGCAGAAAGCAAGTCCTTTTCAAAAGAACTTGCTTTCTGCTTTCGGTTTTGCAAAATGGATTTGCTCGTTTTATTCTAGTTTGATGTAGTACGTAATTGTTCCGACGGCAATGTTTTTACCTGCGGAGAATTTGGCTTTACGGACAGCTTCGAGGGCTGCCTTTTGGGTCTTGGCGTCCGATATGTCGGTGGGGCGGCTAATCGAGGCACTGATTACGCTACCGTTTTCATCCACCCGTATGCTGACGGTGATACGTCCTTCCACATTTTGGGTATCACTTGGGATGGCAGGTTCTACATTTAGGGTGCGTCCGGAGAGCGACCAAGAATATCCTTCCGATGAACCTTGACCTACGGGGTTGCCTTGCTGAGTGTTGCCTTCGCTTTGTCCGCTGCCTTCGGGGGAAACTTGCTTGCCGAATACGTTGCCCATAGCGTTGGCCTTTTCTATGGCTTCCTGCTTCTTGCGCTTTTCTTCGGCTATTCTGCGTTCTTCCTCTTCACGGCGGCGTTTTTCTTCGGCAATCCGTTCGGCCTCTTCCTGTTTCCGGCGTTCTTCTGCCAGTTTTTTCTCTTCTTCTGCTTGTGAAGATATGGCAGGCGAAGGGTCGTCTTGTGTCAGCACCTTTTCTTGCTGTTGGGGTTGTTGCCGTTCAGCAGGTGGAGGTGTCGTGCTTGGCTGAGGCTGGGCGGTTCGTCCGGGAACGGGTGTTCGCACGCTTCCTCCGTCGAAAGAGTTCCCGAAACTGACGATAATGCCTTCGTCTTCGGGAGTCGGTTGTCCCGGCATGACGATCAGAAAAAGCAAAAGCAATACCGTTCCGCAAAACAATGCAGAACCGATGATACCATATAACTCAGATTTCTTCACGTTTATTTGACCGTTTTAGTAGCGATTACAAGTTTCAGCTTATGTTGGTTGGCTATGTCGAGCACCCGTACCACTTCCTTGTAGGCAATGTCCTGGTCGGCATGCAAGGCTATGTAGGTAGTGGAGTCTTGCGCCACGATACCCATGATGTGGTTTTCGAGCATGTCGGCCGGAACTTGTTCGGGACGGGCGTTTCCCTTGGCAACGAAGAAGTTTCCGTGCTCATCGATGGATACTTTCGCCACGACCGAACGGGTCGATGTTTTCGCCTTGCTTTGCGGCAGATTGATTTTGATGTCGTTGGGCGACGACATGGTCGATGCCATTACAAAAAAGAGCAGCAGCAGGAAAATGATGTCCGTCATGGACGACATGGAGAACCCGGCCTCTATTTTGTTTCGTTTCTTTAATGCCATAATTCCAAACGCTTGTCAGTTTGTCTCGTTTTATTTGGTTGGTTCGTTGAGTATGTCCATGAACTCCATGGTTTTTGACTCGAGGTTGCGTACTACCGAGTCGACACGTGACACCATGTAGTTGTAGGCGAAATAGGCCAGAATGCCGACAATGAGACCGCCGATGGTTGTCACCATGGCCTGATACATGCCGCTTGACAGGTCGCTCAACTGAATCATGCCGCTGTTGTTGATGGACATGTTATAGAAGGTCTGCACCATACCGGTTACTGTGCCGAGGAAACCAATCATAGGCGCCCCTCCCGATATGGAAGCCATGATGACCATGCCTTTTTCAAGTTGGGCTACTTCAAGGTTGCCCACGTTTTCAATGGCGACCAATACATCGTTCATGGGTCGTCCGAGACGGCTGATACCTTTTTCTATCATGCGCGATGACGGAGTATTCACCTCGCGGCACAGTTTGATGGCCGATTCAATTTTGCCATCGTAAATGTAGTCTTTGATGCGGTTCATGAAACTCTTGTCTTCGGTCGAGGCCTGTTTCAACGTAATCATGCGTTCGATGAACAGATAGACACCGAAAGCCAGCATGAGGGCCAGCACAATCATGATGGGACCGCCATAGCGGGCCATTGTCCAGAGGTTCATGGAGGTTGGTTCTGTTGTTTCGGCCGCTTCCATGACAATTTCGGGTGCGGCCTGTAGGATGAGCATTAATAAGTTCATGTCTTTTTATTGTTGTTTGTTATGTTTATACTTTATATGCGGGTTATTAAATTAACTGCTGTTTATACTGTTTTATTGTGTTTTCGAGTCCAAGGTACAATGCATCGGCAATGAGGGCATGCCCAATGGACACTTCATCGAGCCAGGGTATGTGTTGGTGCAGATAGGCAAGGTTCACGAGGCTCAGGTCGTGTCCGGCATTCAGCCCCAGTCCCAGTTCACGGGCCATTTCGGCGGCCTGCACAAACGGCGCTACGGCCTGTTCCCGGTTGGTGGGGTAGAGGCTGGCATACGGTTCGGTGTATAGTTCTACCCGGTCGGTACCGCACCGTTTGGCATATTCCAGATTTTTCAGATTGGTGTCGACGAAAATGGATACCCGTATGCCGTATGCGTGAAATGTGTCGGCCATGCGGATGAGAAAGTCTAGGTTCTTCACCGTGTCCCAGCCGGCATTGGAGGTCAGTGCTTCCGGCGGGTCGGGGACCAAGGTGACCTGATGGGGTTTGACATCGGTGACGAGTTTGACGAAGGATTCGGATGGATAGCCTTCTATGTTGAACTCGGTGGTGATGAGTGGTCTCAGTTCGTGTACGTCGGCATAGCGGATGTGCCGTTCGTCGGGACGCGGATGTACGGTGATGCCTTCCGCGCCGAACCGTTCGCAGTCTTGCGCCACTTGTGCCACGTTGGGCACGTTGCCGCCCCGGGCGTTGCGCAAGGTTGCGACTTTGTTGATGTTGACGCTTAGTTTGGTCATGTCTGATAGGAAAATTTGCTTATTTAGTCATCATTTTGTTCCTTTGTACGACAATTGCAAGGGAACGCTTATGAAACTTGCCACAAAAGTAGTTTAAAATTTTTAATTTGCTACATTTGCAGGCGAATAATATCTGTTTTGCAAGTTGTTGACATGAGCCGGTGAAAGCATTCGTGATGGTGGAGTCCCGGCATGGCTCTATACTTGAAAGCTGTAAAGAAGAATGAGGATTGTTATTTTTGGAAATACGTATCGGGAGGCCGTTTCAACGTGTGTGCGTAGGGTGGTGGACCATTTGCGGCAGCGTAATGTCACATTTCTGTTCGACAAGGTGCTGTACGATGCGGTAGGTTCCCAGTTGGAACTTGACCGCGAACAGGTGGAAATAGTGACGACGGACTGTTTCACTGCCGACCTGGCTCTCAGTATAGGGGGCGATGGTACGTTTCTCACCACGGCTTCGCGTGTGGGTGACAAGCAGATACCCATGTTGGGCATCAATACCGGCCGGCTGGGTTTCCTGGCCGATGTGGTCGACGAAGGCATACCCGAAGCCCTTGACGCCTTCCTGCATGGTGACTACATGATTGAGGAACGCACTCTGCTGCAGGTGGAGACTTCGGACGGCAGTGTGCTGGAGCACCCGTATGCTCTGAACGAGGTGGCCGTGCTGAAGCAGGACAGTTCATCGATGATCAGCATCAATACCAGTGTGAACGGCGAGATGGTACATACCTACATGGCCGATGGTCTGTTGGTGTCCACCCCTACCGGTTCCACGGCCTATTCTCTGAGTGTGGGTGGTCCCATCCTTGTTCCCCAGGTACATAGTCTGCTGCTTTCGCCCGTATCGTCGCACAGCCTGAACGTGCGCCCGCTCATTGTCCCCGACACCTGGAGCATCGACCTGGAAGTCTGCAGCCGCAACGGGGCCTATCAGGTTTCGCTCGACGGACGCTCCAAGGTGCTCGACCAGCACGTCAGGTTGCGCATTTCGAAAGCTGCACACACCGTGCACATGGTCAAGCAGAAGAATTACACTTTCTTCGATACGTTGAAAAACAAGCTCATGTGGGGGGTTGACAAGCGGAGCATACATTGACACGCTGTTCCTGCCACAGGCAACACAGTTTTCACATTTCATCAATACATACGCATATATGAGAATCGTATTCATGGGCACTCCCGACTTTGCGGTGGAAAGCCTGAAAGCATTGGTAGAGAACGGTTATGAAGTGGTCGGTGTGGTCACCATGCCCGACAAGCCCGCCGGACGCGGACACAAGGTGCAGCATTCGCCCGTCAAGCAGTATGCCCTGTCAAAGGGCCTGCCTCTGTTGCAGCCCGAAAGGCTCAAGGACGAGGCTTTTCTTGATGCTCTCCGCGCCCTGAAAGCCGACGTGCAGGTGGTTGTTGCTTTCCGCATGCTGCCCGAGGTAGTGTGGGCCATGCCCCCGCGCGGAACGTTCAACTTGCACGCCTCGCTCCTGCCACAGTACCGGGGGGCTGCCCCCATTAACTGGGCCATCATTAACGGCGAACGCGAAACCGGGGTCACCACTTTTTTCCTCACCCACGAGATAGACACCGGGCGCATCATCCTGCAACAGCGCACGCCTATCGACTCCACTGACACGGCCGAAACCGTGCATGACCGTCTGATGCATATGGGAGCCGGTCTGGTGTGTCGCACGGTTGATATGCTCGAGGCCGGCGAAATAGAGGCCGTTGACCAGTCGCAGTTCATGCCAACTGCCGGTGACTTGCGTCCTGCCCCGAAAATTTTCAAAGATACCTGTCGGATAGACTTCAACCGCCCGGCCGCCGCTGTGTACGACTTCGTACGAGGACTTAGTCCTTATCCGGCTGCGTGGACCGATGTGCTGCTGCCCGGCCGCTCCGAACCTCTTACACTCAAGGTGTTTGCCGTGTCTGTCGAGCCGGCCGAAGGTCTTTTGCCCCCTCCCGGAACCGT
The DNA here is from genome assembly GCA_949285425.1 of uncultured Porphyromonadaceae bacterium. GTDB lineage: Bacteria > Bacteroidota > Bacteroidia > Bacteroidales > Paludibacteraceae > QVMH01. The sequence continues at coordinate 17,485 of CASEAJ010000011.1, read as the reverse complement.
GCTCACCGACGGCAAGCGTTACTTGAAAATAGCCTGTGCCGATGGTTTTGTGAAGTTACTCTCCGTGCAGGCTCCCGGCAAGCGGCGTATGGAAACGGACGAACTGCTCCGAGGGCTGCGTCCGGAACAGGAGTGACCCGATGAAGATGTTGTTGTAGAAAGCCGATAAAGCAAAGGGGTATGCAGGGAAAAGGTTTTGTATCGCTATTGGAGCTGACGGAGCGCATTGCAGCTGCGGTTCAGTTGAACTTTGGAAAACCGCTGTGGGTTCGGGCCGAAATCAATGAACTGCGTGTGAACGGTGGACATTGCTATATGGAGTTGGTGGAAAAGGCCGAGCATGGCGATGGCGTGGTGGCCAAGTGCCGTGCCACATGCTGGGCCAACGTGTGGCGCATGTTGAAGCCTTACTTTGAACAGGCCACCGGCGAAAGCCTGCGTGCCGGACTGCAGGTGCTGGTGGCGGTGCAGGTCGAGTTTCACCCGGTATATGGCCTGAGCCTGAACGTGTGCGACATTGACCCCGTGTTTACCGTCGGCGAATTGGCGGCTCGTCGGCAGCAGATACTCCGCCGTCTTGAACAAGACGGTGTGGCCGACATGAACCGGCAGCTTGCCGTGCCCGTACCAGCCTTGCGTGTTGCCGTCATTTCTTCACCCACGGCGGCCGGCTATGAAGATTTCTGTAACCAGTTGCACGGCAATCCTGCCGGCTATGCCTTCCGTGTCAGTCTGTACCCGGCCGTTATGCAGGGCGACGCGGCGGCTCCCTCTATCATTGCGGCACTTGACAAGGTCTATGAGCAATGTTCGCACTTCGACGTGGTGGTCATCATCCGTGGTGGTGGGGCCGTGACCGACCTGGCGGCATTTGATTCGTACGACTTGGCACTTAACTGTGCCCAGTTCCCTCTGCCCATAGTGGCCGGTATCGGTCACCAGCGCGATGTTTCCATTCTTGACATGGTAGCCCACACCAGCGTGAAGACTCCCACGGCCGCAGCCGAATACCTCATTGCCAACGTACGACAGGCCGAAGAAAGGGCCGAAAGGGCCTGGCAAGGGGTGGTACGTGCCTTCCGCTACCGCCTGGAGAACGAGGCCCGCCGGCTCGACCGTGCCGAGTTCCGCTTGCGCCATGTGGACAAGACCCGCAGGGAGCGGCGCGCTTTCCGTCTGCAGCAGCGGACTGACCGTTTGCGTGCCGCAGTGAAAATGCGTCTGGCACAAGAGGAAGCCAGGCTTCGCCTGCTCGAGAAAAACATAGAGTCCTATTCGCCTGCTTTTCTGCTTAGCCGCGGATATACCTTTACCACGCTGAACGGACGGAGGCTCACTTCACGGGCCGGTATCCGTCCGGGCGACCGCCTGCGCACCTATTTTCCCGATGGCACGGTGGACAGCCGGGTGCTTCCCGATTTGCCGGCTTCGGATAACGTAAATGAAACAAGAAACCATAAAGAAGAAACAAAATGAAGATATTGATTTTAGGAGCCGGTAAGATGGGAACATTTCTTACCGATGTGCTGTGTCTGCAACACGAAGTGGCACTGTACGACACCGACCCGCGCCGTTTGCGCTTTGTGTTCAACACCCGACGCATGACGCAACTGGACGAGGTACGCGACTTCGCCCCGGAACTGATGATAAACTGTGTCACTTTGAAATATACCATTGAGGCTTTTGAGGCGGTCATGCCCTATTTGCCCCGCGAGTGTGTCATTTCCGACATTGCCTCGGTGAAGACCGGTCTGCAGGCCTATTATGAAAGTACGGGCCGCCGCTACGTGTCTACCCATCCCATGTTCGGACCCACGTTTGCCACGCTTGACAATCTGCGCACACAGAATGCGATTGTCATATCCGAGTCCGACTCTTGGGGAAAAGACTTTTTCAAGGAGCTGTATGCCTCCCTGCAATTGAATATATTTGAATATACGTTCGAGGAGCACGATGAAACGATTGCCTATTCGCTTTCCATTCCGTTTGCTTCGACCCTGACCTTTGCTTCAGTCATGAAGCCGATAGAAGCTCCGGGTACCACCTTCAAGCGGCACATGGACATAGCCAAGGGCCTGCTTTCGGAGGATGATTATCTGCTGAGCGAAATCCTGTTCAACCCTTATACCCCTTGTCAGCTGGAAAACATCCGTGCCGAACTGGCCACGTTGCTCGACATCATCGAACAAAAGGACACGCAACGCATGCAGGACTATCTGAAGCGGGTACGCAAGAACATAGAGTGAGTAAGAAGGCCGAAGCTGTGGCACGAGCCTGTTCTGCTCATGCCACGACTTCGGCAAAGTCTTGAATGTGGTCGTCCACGTACGAGGCGATGAGGGCGGTCTGTTCTTCTTCTATGTCAAAATAAATCTCTTCCAAATCGTCGAATGCCTCGAAATCCACGTACAGGGCGTTGAATTCCTCGTCGGTGGTTTCACGTTCCAGCTCGGTTCGGTGGGCGTCGTATATCTCCTTGGCCCGGTAAATAAGTTTCGACAGTTCCTTGGCCCCGAACAGGCGTATGGCTTTGGCAAACGGATTGTCGAAGATGTAGGCGCCGTATCCGTTTTGTATCAGTTGTACGAAGCCTCCTTCGCGCACCTCATCGGTGAAGAACCGGAAAGCCAGCAAGGTGTGCTGGTTGCCGTTGAGCAACGGCATGTTTTCGGGTGTAAGCTGTCCGCCGATGGCTTGTAGATAGGCATCGGTAAATACGTTCAGAAACTCGTCCATTCCTTCTTTTGCCGCAGCAATCAGTTCGTTTTCCTTTATTTGTATCATAAGTTTTCAGCATTTGTTTGCAGGCTTGACCCTCCAATCGGTATGACAAAACCCAATGGCCGATTGAAGTCCAAAAGTACGATTTTCTTTTGGAACATACGGTTATTTTGCGGATATTTGCCGCCTGTTCAGGAAAAAGTCCGAGGAAAAGGCTCGTGTCGTCGGTCCGTCAGCACGATGTCGTGTGTCTATGCCTTTGATGTTATCGTCTCACGTATGTGGGACACGTGTCTCACGTATATGGGACACGTGTCCCACGGGTGTGGTACACGTGTCTCACGAGTGTGGGACGATAACATTGAAGTAGTAAAAAGGAAACATCATGCTGCTGGCCGCACGAAACCTGTGCCCCGGGCGGTAATAAAAAGAAGAGGTGGAAATGAAGATAGAATTTCGTATAGAATATGCCACGATACCGGGCGAATGCATTTGTGTGGTGGGCAACCGGCCGGTGTTGGGCAATGGTGAAGAACTTCGGGCGTTCGGACTGACGTGTGTGGATGGCCGGCACTGGCAGGGATGTGTGGAAACCGAGGCCGGCGTGTTGGAGTATGCCTATGTGTTGAAGACGGGCGAACGGGTGTCGCGTCGGGAATGGGGCGGCAGGCGGCAGGCGGTTTGTGCTTCCGGTTGCAACTTGCGTCTGGAAGATGCCTGGCGCGATGTGCCGGAGCAACGTTTTTTGTATACCTCGCCGTTTCGCAATGCTTTTGCGGCCCCGGTGGATACGGAGGTGACTTCCGGCACGGGCACGCATCAGCTGGAACTGAGCCTTTGGTGCCCTTATGTCATGCGGGGACAGTCGGTGGTGCTGTTGGGCGAGTCGGACCTGTTGGGCGGTTGGAAGGAAACGGAAGCCCTGACCCTGCAGCAACGGGAATATGGTTTGTGGTCGGTGGTGTTGGATGCCTGCCGGCTGACACAACCTTTGCAATATAAATTTGCCATCTGCGACCTCGCGACCGGCCGGGTGATACATTGGGAGGAAGGTGACAACCGTGTGCTGTTGCCTTGGACCGAACCGTTTGCTGAGCCGCTCTTGTGGCGTCATGAACTGCATTACCGCCACGGTAGTATGCATTGGCGCGGAGCCGGTGTGGCCATCCCCGTATTTTCGCTTCGTACGGACCGCAGTTTCGGGGTGGGTGAGTTTTCCGATTTGCGGCGCATGGTGGACTGGGCGGTAGCCGTCGGCCTGAAACTGATACAGGTGCTTCCGGTGAACGATACGACCATCACCCGCACCTGGACGGATTCGTATCCCTACAATGCCATTTCCATATATGCTTTGCATCCGGTCTATTTCGCTCCGGCCGATTATCCGTTGAAAGACAAGGAAGCCTTGCACCGTTTTCAGCGGCAGGCGGATGAACTGAATGCCCTTTCCGGTTACGATTATGAACGGGTCATGGCCTTGAAGGAAGACTATCTCACCGCATTGTTTGACGAATGTGGGGCAGAGGTGCTGGCAAGCGATGCGTTTGTGCGCTTTTTCAGTGCCAACCGTCACTGGCTGTTCCCTTATGCCTGTTTCTGCTGGTTCAGGGACCGGCACCGCACGGCCGACTACACATCGTGGGGGGCGCATGCCGTTTATGACCGCAAGGCATTGGAGGAACTTCTTGCCCGGCAGGCTGATATGAAGCGGGCTGTGGACCGTACTTTTTTTGTACAATATCTGTTGCACGAGCAATTGTCGGGAGTGAAGGATTATGCCCACAAGCATGGAGTGGTGCTGAAAGGCGATGTTCCCATCGGCATTAGCCACGACAGTGTGGAGGCGTGGGTCGAACCGCAACTTTTCAACCTGGATACGCAGACCGGTGCGCCGCCCGATGACTTTTCGGTGACGGGACAGAACTGGGGATTCCCCACTTACAACTGGCCGGCCATGGCTGCCGATGGCTATCAATGGTGGATCAGGCGTTTCCGCAAAATGGCCGACTATTTCGATGCATACCGCATAGACCACATACTCGGCTTTTTCCGCATTTGGGAAATTCCGGCACATTCGGTGCAGGGATTGTTGGGACGTTTCAGTCCGGCCCTTCCGATGACGGAGGATGAAATACGCCGGTGGGGAGTGCCGTTTGATGAGCAGCGTATGCTTGTGCCCTACATACATAGCCGCCATTTGGCCGATATATTCGGAACGTATGCGGGCGAGGCTGAATCGCTCTACTTGAACCGTATCACCTGGGAACGCTTCGAATTGAAGCCTTTTTGCAATACGCAGGTCAAGATACGCGATTTCTTTGCTGGCCGGACAGACGACAAGAGTGTCGTGTTGCGCGATGGGCTGTACCGATTGTGCAACGAAGTGCTGTTTTTGCGCGACCGGCATGAGGCAGACCAATATCATCCGCGCATTTCGGCGCAGCATACGTATGCCTATGCCGACCTGGATGAAGACGTGAAAAGGGCTTTCGACCGTTTGTACGAACATTTTTATTATGAACGGCACAATGCTTTTTGGGCGGAGCAGGCCTTGTGCAAATTGCCGGTGCTTACGGCGGCGACAGACATGCTGCCGTGTGGTGAAGATTTGGGCATGATACCGGCCTGCGTGCCCGATGTGATGCGGCAGTTGCAGATATTGAGCCTGGAAATTGAGCGTATGCCCAAACAATACGGCCGCGCTTTTGAAGATTTGCAGCACATACCCTATGCTTCGGTATGCACCACTTCCACCCATGACATGAATCCGTTGAGGGCCTGGTGGACCGAAGACAGGGCGCTGACCCGACGCTATTACCGTGAGGTGCTGGGCGGCGAGGGGGACGCTCCGGCAGATGCCACCCCCGAAGTGTGCCGGCAGATAGTCATGAATCATTTGCTGTCGCCTGCCATGTGGGCCATCTTGCCCGTGCAGGACTGGTTGTCGGTCGATGCTGAATGGCGGAATCCTCATCCCCGGGAGGAACGTATCAACATTCCTTCCGTGCCCAACCATTATTGGCGATATCGCATGCATGTCACCTTGGAAAGGCTTTTGGAGGCGGATCAACTGAACGAAAATCTGAAAAATATGCTAAATGATGCCGGCCGATAATGACAGAACAGCTTGAAAGACGTATCTTTGCACCCCTCAAACGGACAATTTAATAAATAGAAACAGATATGAAGAAATCGTTATGTTGTATGCTGTTGGCCCTTGGCTTGGTAGCCGGGTCAAACGCACAGGACAAGAAAGAAGCTGCTCCGGTAGACAGCTTTCAGTTTACGGTGGTCAAGGCTTTGCCCGTTACTCCGGTGAAAGATCAGGCCAGCTCAGGTACGTGCTGGAGTTTTTCCACCATTGCCATGTTCGAGTCCGAATTGCTCCGCATGGGCAAGCCGGAAGTCGATTTGTCGGAAATGTTCGTCGTGCATCATTCTTATTCCGACAAGGCCGAAAAATATGTGCGCCTTTACGGGGAACTCAATTTCGGTCCCGGCGGCTCGTTTTACGATGTGTGGTATGTGTTGAAGAATTATGGCATTGTGCCCGATTCCGTTATGCCCGGGTTGAACTATGGTGAAGACCGGCACAAACACAGTGAAATGGATGATATCCTGCTTTCCTATGTTGAGTCGGTTTCTAAAAAGCCGAACCGCCGGCTTTCCACCGCTTGGAAAAAAGGCTATGATGGTGTACTCGATGCCTATTTGGGTGAATGTCCCGAAACATTCCAGGTCGATGGCAAGGAATATACGCCGCAGAGCTATATGCAGTCGTTGGGGCTGAATTTGGACGATTATGTGTCGCTCACTTCGTTTACACATCATCCGTTCTATACTTCGTTTGCCATTGAAGTGCCCGACAATTGGCGTGGAAGCCTTTCGTACAATCTGCCTCTCGATGAATTTATGGAAGTGTTCGACCATGCCATCAACACGGGTTATACCATAGCCTGGGGTTCGGATGTGAGCGAAAAAGGCTTTACCCGCAATGGCATTGCCGTGAATCCGGAAACAAAGGTAGCCAATATGCCGGGTAGCGACCAGGCCCGCTGGCTCGGCATATCGCAAAAGGAAATGGAGGAAAAAATCTACAAGCTGGAAGGCCCGCAACCCGAAGTGAAAGTGACGCAGGAACTTCGCCAGGAAGGTTTTGACCGTCAGGAAACCACCGATGACCATGGTATGCTGATTTATGGCATCGCTCAGGACCAGAACGGCACGAAATACTATATGGTGAAGAACTCCTGGGGAACGGACAACAAATATAAAGGTACGTGGTATGCCAGCGAATCGTTTGTGGCGTTGAAAACCATGAACATCATGGTTCACAAAAATGCCATACCGAAAGACATTCAAAAGAAGCTGGGCATAAAATAGAAAAAAGTGTATCAGAATGGATAATAGTGCATTCTGATATACCTGAAAGAACATACAAGGGTGTAAAGGCAAAGGTCTTTACACCCTTTTTGCTTGGCATTATAAAATATCTTGTGTACATAAAAAATACAGAACTCTATCTTGAATCCTGTATTTCCCCTTTACACAAAATGTTTTATAGTGCCAAATAATTTATCAGGTTGTTTCTCTCATTGCGTAAAGGATAGTTGTTGTATTTTCCAGTTGTTTGAATTATTGGAGAAGAAGTTTGCCAGTCTTTAATTTCTTTAACAATCTTTCCCCCGAAAAAGTTTGCCCGGATGTTGCTTTTTCTTTGCTTGCCGTAGGATTGTGCCGGTATGCCTGTATGTTTTCCGTTTTTGGCGGGAATATTCTATAGCCTGCGTGCGGAGGTCTTATAACCTCCGCACGCAGGCTATATGACCTCCGCACGCAGGTTATAAGACCTCCGCACGGAGGCTATAGAATATTCCGGTAAAAGTCAATGAATATTTCCGCATGGAATGGTGTTGCAGTGCGGTTGGAATGGGAAAATGTGGAAATGGGAAGACTGGCAGTGAAAAGCATGTGGTGCATGTGGGGAGGAATGATTGTTTGCTGCAAGGTGTTTTTTTGTGGTTGTGGCATACTTTTTTTGTGAAATCTGCGTTATTTCGAATAAGATAGGATGCGGCTTGGCAAAAAACTCAAACAAGTTTGCTTTTTTTTGCGCTTGCCTTCGCTATCTTTGGATAAGATAGGATGTGTCTCAGCATAATCAAGTTGAAAACTATGTTTTCACTTGCTTCTGCTTTCGACTTTCACTATCTTTAAATAAGATAGGATGCGGCTTGGCAAAAAAACTCAAACAAGTTTGCTTTTTTTGCGCTTGCCTTTCACTATCTTTGCAAGCCTAAGTGAGTTGGAACTAAACAGGGTTTCATAAAGTCAGGAAAAAAGAGAATGATTGACTACATAAAAGGTGAATTGACCGAGGTGAATCCGGCATACGCCGTGATTGAGACCGGAGGAATCGGGTATGATGTGCAGATTACATTGACTACCTATTCGGCTATTCAGCAGAAAACATCCATAAAGCTATACATTTACGAGTCGATAAGAGAGGATGCGCATGTGTTGTTCGGTTTCTTGTCGCAAAGCGAACGGCAGTTGTTCCTTTTGCTCATATCCGTGTCGGGCATCGGTGCGAACACGGCCCGCATGATTATGTCGTCCTATTCCGCACAGGAAATACAGGACATGATTGCGAGCGGTAACGTGTCGGCCCTGAATGCCATTAAGGGCATTGGCAGCAAGACGGCCCAGCGCATTATCGTGGACTTGAAGGACAAGATAGTGAAGTTGAACGGTCTCTCCGGCACTTCGCCGGTGACGCAGGCCGCGCCCGACAGCCAGACGAAGAGCGAGGCGGTTGCCGCGTTGGTTATGCTTGGGTTCCCGGCTGTGCTTTCTCAAAAGACGGTGGACAAGATTCTGAAAGAACAGCCCGATATGCGGGTTGAGGCGTTGATAAAGTCGGCACTTAAAATGATGTAGTGAAGCGCGGTGCCGTTTTCCGGTTTTTGTTATATTTGATTTACATGCAAAGATTTATAAAATATATATCCGTGTGTTTGTGTTGTGTGCTGGCATTGGCGGGCAGTGTTGTGTCGGCCACACAGCAGTCGCAGGTGACGGAAACCCCGGCAGGTGGTTTGCAGGAACCTTCTGCACCGCTCGGGGCCGACTCGGTGGCTACACCGGCTTTTCAGGTGAGCCGCTACAAGCAGGATAGCTATGAGGACCTCGATGTGCAGCTCCCGATGGATGCTCCCACACCGGAGAACGTGAAGTCGGTGGTCGACTATGATCCGGCTTCGGGCTTGTATGTATTGCGTACGTATGTGGGCGAAACGGAGATAGCCACTCCCTACACCATGACCGAACAGGAGTATTATGACTATTCGGCCAGGCAGGCCATGAACCGCTATTGGCGCGAAAAGAACGGGACGGGCGAAAAAAGCAACGAAGACAAGTTCTCCATTACCGACATGAAGTTCGACATCGGTCCGGCCGACAAGATTTTCGGTCCGGGCGGTGTGCAGATAAAGACACAGGGGTCGGCCGAATTGTTGTTCGGAATCACTCACCGCAACATTGACAATCCGTCCATAACCGAAAAGCAGCGCAAGAACACGACGCCCGACTTTGACCAGAAGATACAGCTGAACGTGAATGCCAAAGTGGGTACCCGTGTCAACTTCAACATGAACTACAACACCGAGTCGTCGTTCAGTTTTGACCAGCAGGCGGTGAAACTGGGATTCAAGGGCGAGGAAGATGACATTATCCAGTCGCTCGAAGCCGGTAATGTGAGCATGCAGACGAGCAACTCGCTCATTACGGGCGGAACGTCGCTGTTCGGTATCAAGACCGACTTGAAGTTCGGCAAGCTGAAAGTGTCGGCCATTGCCACCCAGCAACAGTCGGAGTCGAAAAAGGTAAGTTCCAAAGGGGGAACGCAGACCACCGATTTTGAGGTCAATATTGATGAGTACGACCAGAACAGGCATTTCTTTCTCGGCCATTTCTTCCGCGACAATTTTGACACCTGGATGAGCAAGTTGCCCAATGTGGCTTCGGGGATTGAGATTACCCGCATTGAAGTATGGGTGACCAACAAGCGGGGAAACTATGACCAGGCCCGCAACGTGGTGGCCTTTATGGACCTGGCGGAGAAGGACAGCGTGCTGAACCGCTTCTGGACACCCGGAACGAATGCCAATCCGAGCAACGCGTCGAACAACCTGTACAGCCAGGTGAAGGCTGTGCCCGGTGTGCGCGATGTGCAGACTACGAACCAGGCGCTGGAAACGGCTTTCGGTGCACAGGGCATCAGCGGGGGGCAGGATTATGAAAAGGTGGAGAGCGCCCGGCGTCTCGAAACTTCCGAATATACCTACAACAAGGCGTTGGGGATATTGTCGTTGAGGGCGGCACTTGCTTCGGATGAAGTGTTGGGGGTGGCCTATGAATATACGTATCGCGGACAGACCTATCAGGTGGGTGAGTTCTCGACCGATGAAAGCACGAAAGCCCCGAATGTGCTGATTGTGAAAATGCTGAAAGGCACGGCACAGGCTACGGATGTGCCCATGTGGGACTTGATGCTGAAGAACGTGTACCGCATATCGACCTCACAGTTGCAGCAGGAAGATTTCCGCCTCGACATTGTGTACAGGAACGACTCCATTGGTACGGACCTGCGATACCTCACCGAGGGGAACATTGCCAACCAGTTGCTGGTGCGCGTTATGGGGCTGGACCGCCTTGACCAACGGCAGCGGCAGTCGCCCGATGGAATATTCGACTATGTGGAAGGCTACACGGTGATATCGAGCACAGGTACCATCATGTTCCCTGTGCTGGAGCCGTTCGGCTCGCATTTGCGCAAAAAGATAGGCAATGATGCGATAGCCGACAAGTATGTGTATCAGGAACTGTATGGCATGACGCTGATTGAGGCGCAGGAGTACAGCGACAAGAACAAGTTCCGCATGGTAGGGGAGTACAGAGGTTCTTCGGCCAACGAAATCCGGCTGGATGCCATGAACATCCCGCGCGGTTCGGTGACGGTGACGGCCGGCGGACGTACGCTGGTTGAAAACACCGATTATACGGTTGACTATACGATGGGTACGGTAACCATACTCGACCAGTCGCTGCTCGAATCGAACACGGCCATCGATGTGCAGCTGGAAAACCAGTCCATGTTCAACATGCAGCGCAAATCCTTGTTCGGTACGCATCTGGAGTATGAGTTCAGCAAGAATTTCATGCTGGGAGGTACCATTATGCACATGTCCGAAAAACCGATAACGACCAAGGTCAATACGGGTAGCGAACCCGTTTCGAACACCATTTGGGGCTTGAACACGGCCTGGCGCGGCGAGTCGCAGGGACTGACGAACCTGTTGGACAAGCTGCCTTTCGTGAATGCCACGCAGCCTTCGTCCTTCTCGGTCAATGCCGAGTTTGCACAGCTCATACCGGGACACTCCAAGGATATCGGCGAGGCCGGTTATGCCTACATCGATGACTTTGAGGCGACCAAGCAGAATGTGAGCCTGAACTACAACCCGGCGTTTTACTGGAAACTGGCCAGCACGCCTTCACGCTTTCCTGAGTCCGTATCCGATTCTATTGACTACGGCAAGAACAGGGCATTGATGGCTTGGTATTCCGTGGCTCCGGAACTGAACCGTAACCAGCGGGGCACTCCCGACCATTTGCGCAATGACCCGGATGAACAGTCAAAACACATTACCCGCAATGTGTCGATAAAGGAAATCTATCCGAACAAGGAGGTGGACACGCAGACATCGGACAACCTGCGGGTGATGAACGTGTCGTTCTTCCCCAATGAACGCGGACCGTACAACATTGTGGCCGACGAAATAGGGCCGGATGGAAAACTGACCAACCCGAATGCACGCTGGGGAGGGATTATGCGGAAAATAGACTCGCACTCGACCGACTTTGAGGCCCGGAACATTGAATATGTCGAATTTTGGATGCTCGATCCTTTTGTGAACGGAGTCGATCCGAACCACAAGGGAGGTGAACTGTACATTAACCTGGGTGACATCAGCGAAGATATATTGAAGGATGGCAAGAAGTTTTATGAAAACGGCCTGAACATTACGGGCGACTATTCACAGAACGACTCGACCATATGGGGATATGTGCCGAAGGGGCAGTCCACCGTGACGGCATTTGACAACAGTCCCGAGGCACGGCGTTATCAGGATGTGGGGCTCAACGGTATGAACAGCGAGGTGGAACGGCGTTACGGCAAGTACAAAGAGTTTATCGATGACTTGAGCCGGAAAATAGGCGACCGGGCGGTGCTGGCACGCTTCGAGCAAGACCCGGCCGGTGACAACTTCCACTTCTACAAGGGAACGGATTATGATGAACAGGAACTGGACATTCTTTCCCGCTATAAATATTATAACGGTACGGAAGGCAACTCGGCCGAAGTGGATGAAACATCGGAAGATTATTCGACCAACCTGACGAAAGAGCCCGACACGGAAGATGTCAACATGGACAACACCTTGAACGAGTATGAGAAATACTTCGAATACCTCATCGAGATAAAGAAGGAAAAAATGGTGGTGGGACAGAACTTCATTACCGAAATGGCCGAACGTGAAGTGACGCTCCCGAACGGGAACACGGAAACGGTGAAGTGGTATCAGTTTAAAGTGCCCATCAGCGAATATACGGGGGTGCAAGGAAACATACGTAACTTCAAGTCGATTCGCTTCATCCGTATGTACATGACCGGTTTCGACCAGGAAATGACCCTGCGTTTCGCCACACTCGACCTGGTGCGTGGCGACTGGCGTACCTACACCCAGAACAATGACCTGCGGAAGGACAATGAACCGGCCGACCTCAATGGCACCATGGATGTGCTGGCCGTGAACATTGAAGAAAACGGTTCGAAGGAACCGGTGAACTATGTGCTGCCTCCGGGAGTGAACCGCCAGACCACGCCGGGGCAGATTCAAATCATTCCGCAAAACGAACAGGCCATGGTCATGAGGGTGAACGAACTGGCCCCGCAAGATGCGCGTGCCGTGTACAAGAAGGTGAGCTATGACATGAGACAATACAAACGCCTGCAGTTGTTCGTGCATGCCGAAAGCATGGAAGACAATGTGACCAATCTGCAGGACCAGGAGCTGTCGTGCTTCATCCGTTTGGGTACCGACATGACCAGCAACTATTATGAATATGAAATACCCTTGGTACTGACTCCGGCCGGACGCTACAACAACGAATTGTACAACGATCGGTTGGCCGTATGGCCGGAAAGCAACATGTTCGACTTTCCGTTTGAGGTGTTGACCGACACGAAACTGAAGCGTAACCGCGAAAAGCAGAATCCGGGTTCAGGGGTTACCAACCTGACACCGTTTACCGTGCCCGACCCGGAAAACCAGCGCAACAGCGTGACGGTGAAAGGAAATCCGACCCTGTCCGAGGTGAAGAACATCATGATAGGGATACGCAACAAGAGCAACAGTGTAAAAAGCGGTGAAGTGTGGGTCAATGAACTGCGTATGTCCGAGTTTGATGAAGATGGCGGTTGGGCAATGCAGGGGAACATGGCTCTGGCATTGTCGGACATCGCTACGGTGAATGTGTCGGGACGTACTGAAACGGCTGGCTTCGGTTCGATAGAAAGTACGGTCATGGACCGTCGTATGGACGATTTGTATCAGGTCAATGTGTCGACTTCGGCCGACTTGGGCCGGTTCTTGCCGGAAAAGGCCAAAATACAGCTGCCGATATATTTCTCGTACTCCAACGAAACGACTTCGCCCAAGTACAATCCGCTGGATGAGGACATCCTTTTGTCTGATGCGTTGGATGTATTGGAAACCCAGGCCGAGAAGGATTCTTTGCGCGACATGTCGAACATGGTGGTGACTTCGAAAAGTTTCAATGTGTCCAATGCCAAGGTGAACATCAAGAGCAAGAAGCCGCAGTTTTATGACCCGGCCAATATCAGTGTGACTTATGCCTACACCGAAAGCAACGAACGCAGTGCCGACATTGAGCGCAATGTGGTGAAGGAACAACGGGCCGCCATTGACTATAACTATACCTTCAACAGCCAGCCATTGGAACCGTTCAAAAACGTAAAGGCTTTGAGCAAGCCGGCATTTAAGATTATAAAGGATTTCAATTTCTATTATCTGCCCACTTCGTTGAGTTTCAATACGGACATGAACCGTCAGTTCTCACAGATGGTGTTGCGCGACTTCAATGCCACCAGTTCGAGCAATGCGCCCGAACTGAGCCCCTTCAGCAAGGACTTTATGTGGAGCCGCAAGTTCAACATAAGCTACAACCTGACGCGTTCCATCTCCTTGACACTGAACACGGCCACCAACGCTACGGTGTTTGAAGGCAGTTATGTGCCCGAACTGGGCAAGGAGTATTACGAAGCTTGGCGCGACACGGTATGGCAAAGTATCCGGCATTTTGGTGACGCGTATACGTATCAGCAAAGTTTCCAGGCTTCGTGGAATTTCCCCATCAACAAAATTCCTATTTTCAGTTGGATTACGGGAAGTGCATCCTACAATTCCAGTTATAGCTGGAACCGGGTGGAAGATGAGGAAATGGGCAACATAGCCAACACACAACGGGCTTGGCAGGTACAGGGACAGTTCAACTTCGAACAGCTGTATAACAAGAGCAAATATCTGAAAGCGGTTGATACGCGTATGAAGCAGAAGGGCACACGTCCGAAGTTCAAGCCGAAAACCTATACGGAAATCGTCAATCTGAAAGAGGGGGAGGCCAAGACCATCAATCACCGTCTGGGCAGCAACCGCCTGCAGGTGTCGGCAGCCGATGCTTCGGGCCGTCCGGTACGGGTATCTCACAAGGCGAAGAGCAACTCGGCCATAGAATTGACTCCCGATGCAAGCGGCGACAGCATTCTGATAACGATTGTCAGCCAGGATCCGAATTACCGCAGTCCGTTACAGCAGATGGCCGACTTTTCGGTCCGTGCACTCATGTTGGTGCGCCGGGCTTCGTTTACGTACAGAAAATCCAATGCGCTGACCTTGCCGGGCTTCAAGTCGGAACCGGGTTTCTTCGGACAGCAGTCTATGGGAAGTAACGGCTTGGCTCCGGGTCTTGACTTTACGTTCGGATTCTTTGATGAAGACCATGTGATAGACGACATGAAGAGCAAGGGTTGGCTCATTGGCGACAATGACCTGGTGGTTACACCGGCTGTGTTCTCCAATTCGGCCAACTTGGATGTCAAGGTGTCTTTGGAACCGATTGTCGGTCTGAAGATTGAGTTGAACGCTACGCAAATGGAACAGTCCACCACTTCCGTGCAGTATATGATTTCCGGCAATCCGTCGACCTTTACCGGAAATTACAACATTACACAGGTGGCCATAGGTACGGCTTTCCGCAAGAACGGGAATGCCCAGAACAACTATTATTCGCAGACGTATGAGGACTTTAAAGCCAACCGGCAGATTATTCTGAATCGTTTGAACCAGAAATATGCAGGGACACGCTATCCGACCGAAGGATTTTTGGGTGAAGCCGGTTCGGTTGGCGGCAAGGACTATAACCCGTCTTTGGGTGCCTATACCGAAAATTCGGCCGATGTACTTATTCCGGCTTTCCTTGCAGCCTACACCGGGCGTGACGTGAACCGGATTGAGACAAGTCCTTTCATTGACCTTATCAACATATTGCCCAACTGGCGTGTGACGTATGATGGACTGTCGCGTATCCCTTGGATAAAGGAACGCTTCCGTTCGGTAAACCTCACTCATGCTTATGTGTGCCGTTATGCCATAGGATCTTATTCTTCGTTCTCTACCTGGGTGCCCATGGAGGGGGACAGTGATTTCGGGTATGTGCGCAACGAATCGAATGATGGCAATCCGACTCCTTCTATGAAGTATGACATTCCGAGTGTGACGTTGAGTGAACAGTTCAGCCCGCTCATTGGAGTGAACGTGACCATGAAGAACAGCATGACGGCCAAAATGGAATACCGCAAACAGCGCAACTTGTCGTTGAACCTGGCCAGCACGCAGCTGGTTGATGGCAGCAGTGATGAAGTAGTGGTGGGACTGGGTTACACGTTGAAGGATTTTGATGTGATACTTGGCTTGAAGTCGGGCCGGCAGTCGAAAGTGAAGAATGACCTGAAGTTGAGTGTCGATGTGTCTTACAAGGATAACAAAATGTTGTTGCGGAAGATAGATGAAGACCTTACACAGGCTACCAACGGAAACAAGGTGCTTGGAGTAAAGGTTATGGCTGACTATGTGTTCAGTTCGAAGGTGAATTTCCAGGTGTTCTTTGATCACCAGGGAACGACTCCGCTCATTTCGACTTCTTTCCCTGTGTCGACCACCAACTTCGGGGTGGGAGTGAAGCTGATGTTGACAAGATAAGTGCTGTTGGCGCTTACATGACTAGTCCTAAATAACCGTTACAGTTATTGGACAAAAATAAATTATTTATCACAGTTCAGCAAGGCTAGCCTTGCTGAACTGTTTCTTTTTATAGCTTTTAATTCTAATCTGCTTCTGATGATGCATAAACTCAGGCGTTTTATATCCACAGGAGTAATGAGGCCTGATGTTATTATACTTATAGACAGCATCTTTTATTACCTGTTTCATATCCGATAGCGGGAGGTCAATTTCCTCAAGCAGGAACTCCTGTTTGAGGATTCCGTTTATCCGCTCTGCCACGGCATTAGCATACGGATCGTAAGACTCGGTCATGCTGGGTATGATGTGATATCGTCTCAGTAATTTCTGGTATGCATCGGAACAATACTGTATGCCACGGTCGGAGTGGTGTATCAATGGTACGTCCCTGTACAGGCGGTTGCGGTTTGCCATTCTCAGCGCCTTCAGAGAACCTTGTGTATCCAAGGAACCGGAGAGATCATACCCCATAATCTTCTTGGAATAGGCATCTGTGACCAGAGAGAGATACATATGCCGGTTTCTGCTGCCAATATAAGTGATGTCAGATACCCATATCTCCTCCGGACGTGTCGCTTCCATGCTCTCTACAAGGTTCTTATGCTTCCGGAACCGGTGGTGGGAGTTGGTCGTCAGGTGATATGAGCGCACTGGCTTTATAAGCAGACGGTTGACACGGAGTATGTCAAACAGCTTGTCCCTGCCCACCTTTTTCTCCCTCAGTGGCTGATGAAGCATATGATAGAGCTTGCGGGTTCCTATACGGGGCAGTTCCATTCGGATATCCCGTACCATGCCAACAACCTCCGTGGCCCTTTGCCGGCTCCGGCTTATGCTCCATTGTTGACGGTAATATTTCTGCCTGCTTATCCCGAGCAGTCGGCAGATTCCGCTGATACTTACGGATTTTTCTTCTTTATATTGATTGACTGTTCGGGAGAGGAGTTTTTTCGTATGTCGATATTATACTCCCTTTCCGCTATGTCTATCATCATGTCGAAAAACTCTGCCTTCATATCCTTCAGCTCCAGCTCTTTTTCCAAACGGGCATTCCTGCGTTCCAGCAACCTGACCTTCTGTTGCAGTTCCAACAGCTCTTGAGCCTTATTCTTTTCCATCGATTGGTAACATTTGTTTGTGATGTCAAAGTTACCATATTTTTCAATCCAACGGCTAATAGTGGAACAACCTTGTATCCCATATTTTCGTTTCAGAGCACCCAAACTTATTTGTGTGGTTTCATACTCTTGAACTACTGATAGTTTAAAGGACATGCTGTAATCTTTTTGTGTGCGCTTAACATACTTTGTTTCTGTCTT
>CASEAJ010000010.1 GCA_949285425.1 uncultured Porphyromonadaceae bacterium | reverse complement strand
TGCCGCCTCCTGCACGCAAGAAGAGTTCCCTGCCGCACAAGACAAGGCGCGGCAACTCACCATCTCCGTTACCGACGGGGGATACAATACATCGGCTGTGGACGGTAAAATCACCCGTGCCGTGGAGAACGGCTACACCACCGAGTTCACCGAGGGCGATGCCTGCGGACTTTTCATGATCCGCGGCTTATACTCGGATAAGAAGATGATTTATTCCAACGTGAAACTCACCGCAGAGAGGGATGCCGCCACGGGAAGCCTCGTTTGGAAGCCCGAGGCCGGTACGACACTTGAGGGAGGGCTGTCGGACGAGGAATACTACCTCTACTACCCCTATAAAGCGGACTTGGACGACACGGTCATAAGCAATCTGTTAGAACTCGCAATTACGAACCCCCAATTACCCTTCTTCTATCCGCTTGTTAATCGCTGGCCGGTGGAGGTCGACCAAAGTTCGTATGCGGATTACACCGCTTCCGACCTGATGACAGCTTCTTGCACACCCACATTGGAAAATGGTAAACTTCGGCTTGATTTCGTCATGAAGCACGAGTTTGCCTTGGTCGTCATTGAGATGCCGAAGACCGTTTACAAGTTTACCGATACCCGGATTCCCGACTACACCGTGCCTTCTGCCGCCACGTTCACAAGTGCTGCCGAGCCGCTGCGCATGGCCGATGGTACATACCGCTACTTGGTGCACTCGTCCATGCCGACTATCGAGGGATGTTATGACGGGGGGAACAGGGAGTTTACCATCACCACGTCCGCGTCCCATCCTGTCGTAGGGGAATACAAGAGATACAAGGTGGACGGCGCGGCGGAAACCATAAAGAACGTCACCTATGCCGAATCGGGCATTGCCCGCATCGGAGACTTCTACTGCACGAAAAATAACGGTACGACGGGGTATCTGATTCCGAAAGAGGCGGACGAAACGACGGTGCAGGCGGCTAAAGTCGTCGGCATCGTTTTCCAGACGGACAAGAGCCGTATCGGTGCAAAGGAAAAAGAGAAGTTAGGCGGAGAAGGTAATGTCCATGGCCTTGTCATGGCTGTGAAGAATATCGCGACAAGACAAGCGTGGGGCCTTTTCGGTATGGATGAGGGGCTTACAACATGCAGGACGAAAGCCGATAACTACAACGACATCAGCGGTTACGGAAATTGCGAGCATATCCGCACCAATCGCGGCAACTTCGACAGTTATCCCGCATTCAAGGCCGCCTATGATTATAACACGACCTGTCCGGTTCCTGCGACCACGACCGGCTGGTATCTTCCAGCCTCCGGCCAATGGTGGGACATCCTGCAAAATCTGGGCGGTTGTCCGGCTTTGGCGGACGTTACCCAGCAAACCTCGCCAGACATCGCTGGAGAATTCCTCTGGAAGAGCCAAGGAGATGTTCCCGCCGCTTTGAACAAATGGATGGAGAATATCGCCGTTGGGGACAAGGATACATTCAACAACCTCGTCTCGTTTTGTTCGTCTTCGGAGCACTCGAAGTACCACACATGGTACTGGATTTTGAACAACTTCCAAGGCATGGTGCGCTGCATCTGGGCAAGTAAATTCGACGGCAGTGACAATGTGCGTCCCGTCCTTGCTTTCTGAGAAACCGGTGTACTGACGACTGTTTCCAAAAGCTGTTAGGACAGTATTCGGATAAAGAAAGGAGGAAGTGTTGTATGCTCTTCTTTCTGTTGGGATAAGAAGAATAGAAAGATATTGTTGAGTTTTGTTGCAGGTCGAGCTTGCAAGGTCTGCCGTGGTGAGAATTTGCTTTTTTAAAGGATAAGAAGTGATACGTATGGAAAAGAAACGAATGCCATTGCAGCATAAAATCATTTTCGGATATATCATCTTAGTGGCGGTCATAGGCAGTATGATCGCCATTTTGATATATGAGCGGCGGCAGATGCGGGAAGTGGAAGGCAGCGTGGCACGGCTGTGGAGGATGTACGAGGACATACACATCGCCCATCGCCACGTCACCGGGCTTGCCCTGCAAGGCGAGGCTGCGGCAGGATGGAGTGATGCGGAAAGGGACAAATACCATACGCATCGCATGAGAACGGACAGTATGCTCGGCGTACTCGGACAACGGTACTCTACAATCATACCTGGCGGCGAAATAGACACTCTGCGTCGCTTTCTTGCCGAAAAAGATACAATACTCGTGGCGATAATGGAAACTCATAGGGAACAGTGGAAGAGGGCTGCCATGGGCAAGCGGCTGGCAAAAGATCTATCCGGAGCGGTGAAAGAAGCTACCCGCAGAGGCAGTGAAAAAACGGAAGTACTCATCGCAACGGTCGCAGAATCGGAACTCTCCGGCAGCGTCATCACCGAGCCCGGCTAGACGGAACCAGCAAAAACGAGGCTTACCGTCCTGTACGACCGTATCCCGAAACGCTGTACGACCAGCGGGAGAGGAAACTCAAAAAAATGGTTCTCCTCGAACAGTCGAGGAGAACCACCTATCAAAAGTACAATATTCTATCTTCTCTCACCTCTTTGTGTTTACTTTTACGAGAGTAGCAGCGCATTTTTATCCGCTTTACGTTTATCTGCCCGGCAGTTTGCAGATCCTGTCAGGAATTTGCGCGTGTACGCCTTGGCGTCGGATATTCATCTGTCTATTGCCTTTTTAGCCGCTTTCTTCGTTTTAGAAAGTCTTGATGGAAACACCATCAAAATAATCCTGGAAGATGATAGGTCCTGTGATTGTGCGCTTCGATGTATAGACGAACTTCCGCACAGGACGGAACCACTCGGCATCCACATACAGAATCTGGCCGGTGTACGGCTCCAAAATCGGAAGGGATTTCGATGACCCGCCCAAACGCGGTCCAGTAACCCAAACCCTCTCACCCGGGGCATAGGTATGGTTGGTACTCATTTCTTGGTGAGGTATATAACAGACATTGCCAAAATAGGATCTGCCGTCACCTTCGCCCCACGACCTTGCCTGATACCAGCCGAGCTGGTGGGCGTGCGTGCACTTCTCGGTCAGGTCTATGGCTTCTTCGATGGAGCAGGTCTTCTCTGGAAAGAGGGTACCGCCGGAAGAAGCGTTCATAAGCCCGAGAGCCTCCATAAATGCCATGGCTTCCTTGGCCCAAGGGGCAATGCGGATGTGATCGGAGTATTTATCCAACCCAGAAACGAACTCCGTATATGAGTATACTCCGCACTCTTCTATATACCTAAGGGCACGGTACATCACGGCGGCCATCTCTTGGCGGGAGACAGGGGAGTCGTCTGCCGGGGCTTTTCCGCCAAGAGCCTTGTCCAGGCCAATGGAGGACGCCGTGGCCTCGCTGCCGGTAAGTTCTTTCACGAGATGCTCGGCCAGCGAGTTGAGCTGGCGGTGATTCAGGGGAAGTGTATAATCATTGCCAAGGACACTTTCATCCAAGAGGTTGTCATTGAGGGCGAAGTTCACACTACTCTGGAAGGCAGGACTCATCTTTGAGTCCGACTTTTTTTTGAGAATGAACATCCCCGGCTGTGCCGTGGTCTTCAGAAGGGCACTCTCCTCGAACTGTTTTGTCATGTCGGCCATGGCGTCCCTATAGCTCTCGTATGTTCCCTCTGTGCCGCTTGCCTGCCATTCTGCTTTGGTTATGTGCCTCTGGTCATAGCCTTCGGAGTGTCCGCACCAGATGCAACTGTACCACCATACATGCTGCCCGGCGGAGTTGACTCCGACATAAGCCTGGTCATCAGCAACAGGCTGATCATACTGATGAGCCCGGACCTCCCACGTTGGCCTGTTCATACTGAACACGTGTTTGTCATTGTGTTCGCACTTTCCGCAGATTTTGCAGGAATAATAATATTCCGGCCAATTGCTACAGGTGCCGTACCTGAAAACCTTGTCTGCCGCAGCTACCTTGTCGGTGAATACGTGGCTTGTGCAGAACGGTTTGGCTGCCGTCGCACCGGCTCCCTGTGCGGAGTGCACGTCGCCGGAGTAGGTTTTCAGCGAGAACAGTGTGCGGAAACTCCAGGTCGGACGGCTGAACATCGCCCTTACATCGGCTACAGCAGTCTCCGGGATAAAGAGCGTGGCACGCTGGGTATGGAAGAGGTAACTGAACTCGGGGCAGTAGATATCGCTGTGTTCCGGTGTATAACCCTGCATTACTGCGAATATGGCGCGTATGAACTTTACCGCATCGACTTTGTCGCTGAGCCAGACTTCCCTGATGTTGAATGGGCCTTGTATGGTATTGTTGACGTCCGATGCCACATCTCCATATATGCGCTCGTCATCGGTATCTACGATTACCTTGGTGACAAGCATATTCTTATGCCCGATGAACTTATCTCCGAACTCGCGCATGGCACGGAACGCCGCGTGATACGTATTATTGATGGTTATCACGTCAAGCGGGCTCACATCCGGGCAAGCAGCATCGGCCTCGGCGATTGAATACGCTTTCTGCGATGCGCGGTATGAGTCCTTGTTGAGCTCATAGTCCGTTGGGCTGCTCTGTGCCAGATCACGCATCGAGCCTTTTCCACCGGCTCCAACAGGCATGGATACCTCAATGTCGATGAAGTAAGGAGCGCTGCGCTCGACCTTGGCCTGCACTCCGTTGACTGTGGCGCTGATGCGGCTGCCGTCGATGTAGTAGTCGTTGTCCTTGAATATGTAATCGGTGTCGTACTTGCCCGAAGGATCTACCATGAACTTGATCCGGGCCTTGTATATGAACCCGTCCTTGAAGAACATGTCCCCTTCATCGTCCTCGCGGAAATCCCCGATCCAGTCAATCTCCTGGACTTGGATGCCGCCCGTGGCGGCAAGGTCTCCGAACTCGGTCTTCGCAGATGTGAACTGCATCTCGCGTGCATCGAAAAGCGACATCCCCGGGGTCGGAACCTGTATAGTGAAATCCACTGACTTGATCTTCGGCTTGCTCTGGGCCGAACTATCCAAAGGCAGCAGCAGTGCCGCCACTGAAAGTAGAAATAATATCTTTTTCATGACTCTACTTGCTGCCGTCTACGAAGATGAACCCTTCCGGGAAGACATATTCGTTGTTTATGTACTTGACTTCCAGTAACGGACATTCCGTGAATTCTTGATAGGTCTCCATAAGGAAATTCTCCTTCAGGCTGGAGTTCAGCTTGACAGTCTTGAGCGCTTTGCATCCGGAGAAGCAGAACCCTTCGAATTCCTTGACATTGGAGAGGTCGAGCGAGGTGATGCCGCTGTCCGAGAATGCGCTGTTGCCGACCTTGGTCACGCTCGCCGGGATATCCACATTCTTGAGGTTCTTGCAGCCACTGAACATGGATGAATAAATTTCGCTCAGATTCTCCGGAAGCATCACTTCTGTGAGATTGACGCAGCCCTCGAACATATCGTAACTCATCAGTCCGACGCGGCGTGGGAACTTGACGTTTTTCAGATTTATGCACTTCTGGAAACAGCCGTGGACTTCATCCATGACGTCGTTTTCGAAGACTACTTTCGTGAGGTTCTTGCAGCCGTAGAAAGCCGAACCCTGAACTATCTTGACCGAGGCCGGGATTACTATTTCAGTTATAGGAGTCTCGCGGAATGCCGAATTGGAAATCTCCGTCAACGTGGACGGAAGTTTCACGGACTTGATGGCGGTGCCGGAGAAAATATTGCCACGCATTTCCGTCACCGGATATTTTTTACCGTTGTATGTGACATAGTCCGGGATCACGATGTTCTTGCCGGCAACGGCCGTCTTCGCCACTTCCGAGATGAATGCGTGGGATGCGCCGCCGTTGTTGGAGTTGTGCAGGACATACAGGACTCCCTCGATGTCAACCGTAGCACCTGCCCCGACCTCCTCAATCACTTTCCCGGTCTGGCCGGACGCTGATGTCGTGATGCTTTTTTTGTTCGGCTGCGGATCCCAGACGGTCCAGTTGGCTTTGTGGGCGTTCTCATAGCCTCCGTGAGCATTGAAATATGCCTTGGTCTCATCACTGATCCACTTGTCTTTAAGTGTGAAGAGCGGAGTGAGGGATGAGCGGATCAGGGTTTTGTACTCGCGAGAGTCAAGCACGGAGGCGATTTTGTTGTGGATGCCGTTGATGACCCACTGGTAAGTGTCGGCGCCGTATTCTTCTTTGGCTTCGTTGTATTGCTCGACCATCTTGTTCAATGCGCCCACGCGAGCCCAAAGTTCGCCCTTGACGATCTCATCGTATCTCCAATGTGCCGGGGTGAGGGTTTTGATGTAGCCGTCGGCAAAGCAGTCGTCGAGCATCAGAAACTCGGCTACAAGGCTCTGGTTGTCGAGCTCATAGACATTCGGCTGTTTTTCACTCCAGTTCACCTGATCGGATGCCTCTCTCGGCGGCATCACCGGCTTTACCGATTTGATCCCATACGTTGCCTCGACAGGGTATCCGAGTGGCGCAAAAAGAGCAGTGTGGGTCTCCGGCAACCTGACGGTGGGAGCTTCGTCTTCAGCGTTCTTATTGTTGTCCGGCCCCACCATGGCGTCGTGGCGCTTTTGGAGTTCGCTGTCGAGACTTGAAGTGTTACCGGACTTTTCCGGAAGTTTTTTGGGCGCTACTTCCTGTTTGACTTTCTGTTCTATCTTCTTTGCGGCGTTCTTGAGTCTTTCCTTGAAAGACTGCGCAGATGCGCATGGCGCTCCGGAGAGGACAACCAGACTAAGAATAAGAAGTGTACGTGGAATAAGAAGTGTACGTGCGTTCATAAAATATTTGGTATTTAAAAATCCGTTGGCGGAATTAGATTGATAAAAAGATTTATGTATAAAAAGTTGTGCATATTGTTGATATTTAGCAAATTAAAACTTTTCAATAGAAAATATAGTAACACAATATTAGCAAAAAATCCTAACCCATACAAGCAAATAGTCGGCAATTTGGTCAATGAATCAGGGAATATGTCAAGAAGAGGAGTAGTTCTCAGACCTTGAAATAGAGGCATTGAACATGACATCAAAGGCTGTTGGCATTGACAGTGAGTCATTGTTGTTTGCAAAGTTACAGGAATATAGTATTGAAATTCACAATCTTATATTCCGCAGACAATACAATGACAGACGTAAAATTACTTTGTCCCTATGTAATACAATCCGGGAAAGAATAGCCGCAGAAATAGATGGAGGCGAAGATTATTTCTGCATTGATTCAAAACCGATAGAAGTATGTCGTTTTGCTCGTTCCAAGCGTTGCAGAAGGATGATGACGGATAATGAGTTATAAAGGTATGGAAACGGAAATGACATCCACCATGCCGCAGGAAATATACAACCAGCACCTGATGCAGCGTGGAGGAAAATAAGCTTGGGAGGCTATGGCGAATTCCGACCTTAAAATATCCGACCTTGACGAACATGCCGTCATGGGCGCGGTACCTGGGGGCATCAAATGCGGACGTTTGCCCGAAGCGACCATAAGGGAGGATTTGCCGACCATCCTCGAAAAATTCAACCTGTTGCATGAAGGAAAACTTAACAACGCTTCTGCGGTTTTGTTCGGACGTGATTTTTATTATTATCCCCAATGTCTGCCTCGTCTGGCGTGTTTCAAAGGTACGACAATATTGGTATGAAGTAGTAATTTCGTTATTGGATATCGAGGTGATATTTTTTCTCGTGCAATAATTTTATTATTTTTATGCTAGTTATTTGAGATTGTGAACGCCAACGCAAGCAGCAGCAAGTGGAATCGTTGCCTTTTCGTTGCCTCGTCCTATTATAAAAAATACAACAGCCCAATTTTTCAGACTATTGCCTTTTTTTAAGGGTCCTAATAGGGTGCCTTGTATCTTATATTCCCTGCCCCTGTGTCGGTAGCGACCAGCGCAGCCAAGGTGTCGGAGAGGTAGGGCGTTGTGGCGCGGGGATGCAAAAATAGCCCTGGAAACCCGAAAAAACGAAGTTTTTTATTTGCTTTCTCGGATTATTTACTATCTTTACTTCAGTTATTTGAGGTGGTGAATATCGGCGTAATATGCGGAAAACAGAGCCGTCGCCTGATCGTTACCTTATCCCATCATAAACCGTGCAAATTTCTAAAGTCCAACCAACTGTATGGATTTAGGGCTAAACCATATAAGAATTGTGTGATAGGTTAAATGTGAGCATATACTCTTTCCCTATGAAATGCCACCCAATCCGTCGCACTACGGATATGGGTGAAGATTATTCTCACAATCGGGACTATATTGGCAAATATTGGAATCGCAAGTATATTCGGGCTATTCAAGCTGTTCTTAATAGTACAAAAGGTAAAATAGGCAAGGGAACATCTTTTTTCAGGAAAGCCTTTGGCGAAAATATCGAAGAGTACCATAAACTCCTTGAGATACCTGAAACCATGATTATTTATCGCTATTTCTTCGAATGGCTTGGGCTTGAAAATGGAGGAAAGAAAATGACTATTGAAATCTTAGGAAATGATTCAATATGCAATGCGTCAACACATTCATGGTGGAAAGCCTTTTGTGATTGCAAAAAATGTATCACCCAAAGAATGGGAAATGACATTGAATATTATTCACAGAAACGATTTTAGCAAATCATACTTACCGGAAACCTTTACATTGATACATTATAGGATATTACGTCAATTATCGACAAGCTATTATCGAACCCAATACGGATCTATATAAACTCAAACAAGTATACAACCAGAATCCGCTAAAAGAATTAAAGCGGAATCAGAAAATAAAAGGAAAGTAAAACTATGTAATACTGTCTGGTATTATAAATGCATGACAAAAGAAAATAAAAGAAAAACCGTCTTACAACATGCTGTAAGACGGTTTTAGTGAGGTCTGAAGCAGACGCACCAGCCCTCGCCGTGGATCAACGACTACGGGCAGTTCTCCATCATGCCCGTACGCGGACGCGACAAGGTCGATGAAGAGAGCCGTCAGAGCTGGTTCTCGCACCAGTCGGAGGAGGCACGCCCCTACTACTATTCGGTTTACCTTGCCGACCACGACATCAAGGCCGAGATCGCCCCGACCGAGCGGGCTGCGATCATGCGTTTCACGTTCCCCGAATCGGACGAGTCGGGCGTGGTGATCGACGCTTTCGACCGCGGATCGTACATCAGGGTCATGCACGACAAACGGACTGTCGCGGGATACACCACGCGCAACAGCGGAGGTGTGCCCGACAACTTCAAGAACTGGTTTATCGTGCGCTTCGACCGGAAGATCCGGGATTTCCAGATCTATGACGGCACGAAGCCGGTCGGGGGAGAGCAGTTAGTCGGCGAACACGCCCTCGTGCGGGTAGGCTTCGAAACCCGGCGCGGCGAGCAGGTCTCGGCGCGCGTGGCCTCGTCGTTCATCTCGCAGATGCAGGCCGTGCAGAACCTCGAAGAGCTGGGCAAGGACGATTTCGAAACCGTAAAATCGAAAGCCCAAGCACGCTGGGACGAGGTGCTGGGACGCATCGAGGTTGCGGGAGGAACCGTAGATCAGTACCGCACGTTCTATTCGTGCCTCTACCGTTCGACCTTGTTCCCGCGTAAGTTCTACGAGATCGACAAGAACGGCAATATCCTGCATTACAGCCCCTACAACGGTGAGGTACTGCCGGGATACATGTATACCGACACGGGATTCTGGGACACCTTCCGCAGTCTGTTTCCGCTGCTCAATCTGGTCTAT
>CASEAJ010000009.1 GCA_949285425.1 uncultured Porphyromonadaceae bacterium | reverse complement strand
CCCAGGTGGTCGCGGCGGTAATAGTGGTAGTCACAATTGTCCGACTGCCCGTTTGTCGTCACGTACCCTTCATCGGTGTACACCTTTTTCAGTTCCAGATAGTCATAATGTTCCGGATACATCAATCCGTACTCCTTGTTGTCGACGAACCAGGTCCGCACCCGGTCGAGCAGATATTGCGGATAGGAATGGTAGTCTGCCACTTCTCCTATGGAAAGCGGTTGCACCGTGATATGCGTGGGGGTGTAGTAGGTGCTCGCCAGCCGCGTGCCGTCCGCCGTGTATTTGTTCAATATCTGCCTCCCGTCGCGGAACTGCACCGTGTCTGGCAGGTTCAGCAAGTTGTAGCGCACGGTCACGATGTCGCGGTCCAGGTCGTGCAGCATGTTGCCGTTGGCATCGTAGGCGAACTCCGCCTGCCCGCCCGACAGGTCCTGGTATTCCTTGACCAGGTAGGAGGCCTGCGAGCCCGCCGCGTCGTCGATGGCCGCCACCCGGTTGCCGTTACCTATACAAACACGAGCAACAGTTAAGACAAGAAAGGACAATATGATTATCCGTTTTATGTTGAAACTCATAGTGATTCCTTTCGGGTTATGGCAGTTGCAAACTGCTGACATATTCATCACAGGTTACAAACCTGCACCAATTAGAGGTTAATGGAGGTTGAAGCTTATTGGGATTATTAATAAAGTATCCACCTTTCTACCAGCTTTTCTCCCAGCTAGCCATTGTGGCATAGATGTTAATAATCTTCTTACTTCGTTATCGCATTCTTCACATAAAGGCTTCTCTATTTTCACTTTTTGAATATTGCCATCTTTTGAGACAATGAAAGACACGATAACTTTTCCTGAAATGCTTGCTTCTTGAGGGTATTTTATATTTGAATATATATAATCGTATAAGCCACCATATTTTTCTGATGGGAATTTGGGAAGTTCGTCAACCTCTAAGTAGAAAAACGGATTGTTATTCAAATAGTTTGTTGCCTTTATGTCAAGGATATTGCATAGTAAAAGCGCAGTTAATGTGACTATTATTTTCATATTCAATTTCCTCCCATATTTTTGATAGTTTCTTCAATTGCATTTCTAATAGCCTCAGAGAGAGCTTGGTTGGTTTCTTTGAGACCTTGTGGCTGATGCTTGTGTTCAACTCCTTTTGAATACAAATAAGCATGTCCATAGCCTTCATGAGAAAAAGTTTGAGCTTTACCTTCAGTGCTAAGATTACTATTTAATACTATTTTCACTGTATTGTCTGGAGAGTTATATTTATTAGGTTCGTTCCCGGGTGTTTGTGTTACACCTTGCCACCCTTCTTCTCCTGTGCTAAAGCCAAAACTTCCATTCTTGTCATCCGATAAGATAATATTCCCCATATTTTTTACTTCCAGTTCTCCAAATTCATTTTTATAGGTAATCTCGTCAGAGATAATAACTTCATAAATTGTTTCGTCATTCACCAATTGATATAGAGAAGCAAAGTTTTTACTAGTAGAATTAATCTCGTTAAATAAAGTTTTGTCAATATTTCCATTTTTATCAAAATTGATTGAATGCCTTATTGGAGGAGGTAGTGTGTTAAGAATAGTTTGCTTTGCATCGGGGGTAGTTGCAACAACAATTTTTCCATCAGGATCTACATTTCTTATCGGATTGTTTCCGCACCATGCATACGGGCTTATGCCATAATACACCTCCGCCATCGGGTCGGGAGTAATGGTACGCATGATGGTGGCATAATACCACCGTGCATGGTTGTCGTACATGTCCAACCCGTGGGTTTCCACGAACTCCTTGCCACCGTATTTGTACGGCTGCAAGCTCGCGCTGTCCCCCGCCTGATACTCCCAGGGCAGGCCGCTGGGGTAGTAGCGGGTGCGCTGCACGGTCAGTGCGCTGTCACCCGAGGGCTTCCACACCTCGCGGACGTTGCCCAGGTGGTCGCGGTTGTAGTAGCATTTGACAAGCAAAAGTCAATATATTTTTTGAACATGAAAATAATAATACCATTCTTTTTCAGGTTTTAATTTACACCACATTCCTTCTGTGTTTTTTAATTCTTGAATGAAAATATCCTCAAAAGGATATCGATGTTTGTCATATCTATTACTGATGCGAACTTCTTTTATTTCTAAATCTTTATCGAATAAAATGACAAAAAAAATCCGCATATTATAATCAATCCAACTATAATTGGGATGATTTACATATTTTATTAGTAAATAATTTGAAAGAGAATCACGTCCTTCGCAAAATTCAACTCCGTTGTCGGTTGCAATTATCTTTTCCCCTGTTTCTAGATAATAAATCAATTCATCAGAACTACTTGGATGATACAACGGCTTTTCATACAAATCATAAACAATTAACGAAGTGGCATTTTTTGAAGATTGACAGCCTCCAAAAAATATCAAATATAATAATAGTGAAAGTTTAACTGTTTTTTTAATAATCATAACCTAACCTTTTTAACATTATTTCAGAACGCTTATAAATAAAATCATCTACTCCTGGCTGTGTGTGTCCGTAAGGCAGTCCTCTCAAATATAAAATTACATGACCAAATTCGTGGGCAATTCCAACACTTCTATGATTAAGGGTTCCTTTTCTATTGATAATTACTTGGATATTGCTGTTTGTGGAACTTTTTCCAAAAGTATTTTTAGGGATTAAAGTTTGTCCTAAGTTTCCTTGTATTGTTTTACCTGGTTTTTCTCCCAGTATCATTAATTTTTGCATTTCTATCGGGCCTTCCATCCTAATATCGTAATCATAAGGTTTAGAAACAAATTCTTCGACCATTTTTTTCCCATTTTGCATATATGTATTGTTGTCAGAAACAGCAAGTTCAACCATTGTAGAAGCTGTCGCTACCTCATAAAGGTCTTGAAGGAATATATCGGAAGTATTTTTGGCTTGTTCTGCGATAGAGGCAGGATCCAATACTCCATTATTGAAATTAAAAGTAATATTTGTTCCTTCTTCCAAACCATTATATATAGCCATAAGACTTTCTTGAAAATTCTCCGTTAACTTTAGACTGTCCCCTCCCACATCCACAAAGTTCACCGGGTTGTTTCCTGCGTGCACATACGGCGACTGCCACGGGTATTTTTCGGCGAAGCGGTCCATGGTGGTGAAGCGGTTGATGGCGTGGTACACGCTCCGATTGCCCAGGTCGGTCACATCATAGCCGTGTGTTTCAATGAACTCGCAGCCGTTGAACTTGTAAGATTGAAGGCTGGCACTGTCCCCCGCCTGATACTCCCAGGGCAGTCCGCTGGGGTAGTAGCGGGTGCGCTGCACGGTCAGTGTGCTGTCACCCGAGGGCTTCCACACCTCGCGGACGTTGCCCAGGTGGTCGCGGCGGTAATAGTGGTAGTCACAATTGTCCGACTGCCCGTTTGTCGTCACGTACCCTTCATCGGTGTACACCTTTTTCAGTTCCAGATAGTCATAATGTTCCGGATACATCAATCCGTACTCCTTGTTG
>CASEAJ010000008.1 GCA_949285425.1 uncultured Porphyromonadaceae bacterium | reverse complement strand
TGTCCTCCACGACCGCCATTACCGCCATCGGGACCACCCTTCGGCACATATTTAGCACGATGAAAGTGGCACGAACCCGCACCACCCTTGCCTGAACGGCAAAGAATCTTAACGTAGTCTATAAAATTTGAACCTGCCATAATAGGTGCAAAGATACGGAAAAATACTGAAATAAGAGTAAATAGACAAGTGAAAACACAGTTTTCAGGCATGGCTGTGCCGAACCGCCTCTCCCCAAAAACACCAATTATTTACACCAGACCGGGAAGTCGGCAAAAGCAAGCATTTCTTTGTCTCCACGGCTGTCGCCGTAGGCATGCAGAATGTAGGAATTCCGCTCCGGTTCCACTTCCAACAAACGGTTTACCTTTTCCTGTCCATAACAATTTTTAGACAAAAGCCGACCGGTCAACCGACCTTCCTTCACTTCCACTTTTGTAGCCAACACCTTGTCAACACCCAAGTTAAAACACCAGGGAGCTACCCATTCTTCCACACTTGCGCTGATCACATAGACACGATGTCCAGCTGATTTATGCCCACGAAGCGCATCTACTTGACGCGATTTCTGCATAGCAGGTAAAACTGCGGCAAAGTCCTGCCCCAGACGGCAAAACTGTTCGTAAGACATTCCACGGAAGAAATAGGAAAACACACGTTCCTTAGCTTTCCAATTAGGATAAAGCTTGAGCTTGAAAGCTACCAAATAAGGGCTGTTCAAAAAGAAGCCGGTCAAAAATGCCCTTTTCCCAAAAGCAAATTTGATGAATTCAAGAAACGAGTCTTTACAGATAAGCGTACCGTCAAAATCAAAAACGGCTACAGTCGGTTTTTCACACATAAATAATGACGACAAAGGTTAATATCCAGCACACAATACAAAAATGAATGAACCGATCGCACAGCAGTACGTTTGTAGGGCTACCGCTTTTCATGTCCACAATAGTCAGCTGCAGATATCGCAAAATGCCTAACAATACCCAAATAGCCGACAGATACAGATAATTCGAACCATAACGCTCCACCACTTCCGGCGAAACCGTGTACATGATATAGCAGACCATCGTCACTGTAGCGACAATGCTGATGACCTGATTAATAAACTGCACGTTATACCGAACCACATTTTTGCGGGCAACCAATCCCGTTTTTTCGTACATCACCACATCGTCACGACGCTTGGCAAACGCAAGAAACAGTGCCAACAGGAAAGTCATCAGAATAATCCAGTGGCTGATATAGATGCCTGCTGCAATCCCGCCGACTACCACCCGAAGAACAAATCCCACGGAAATGATAAAAACGTCTATCAGGGCTATCTGTTTTAACTTGACGCAATACAGTATATTCAGCACAAAATAGCTTGCCAACACGGCGGCAACACCCGTCATCGCCTGCCTGTCGGCACGGAAAAAGGCTGCGACACCGACAAACGCAAACACCAACAGCACCCCCATTATAGTATAGGCAACTGCCGGAGATATTTTGCCGGAAGCAACCGGACGCTTGCATTTCTTCGGATGCAACCGGTCGAGTTCGGCATCCCATACATCATTGAAACAATAAATGGAACTTGCCACAAAACTGAATGCAAAAAAGACGACTATGGCAGGTACCAGATAGCCGGCATCCAACAAATGGCGGTCGAAAAACAGCGGTAAAAACACAAAGAAGTTCTTAACCCATTGCTGTGGACGTATCAACAATATTGCACTTTTCATTCCTTGCTTCTTTTAGCGATAAAACGATGTTCGAATCCATAGGCTGCCCAAATCACTATGGTGAAAAGGAATGGATAATGATAGCGGGGAGACACACTGAACAGACAAGTAGAAGTAATACCAAACAAGAGTATTAACAACAACCAACCTTTTTGGGAAAATATCTCTTTTCGATTTGCAAACAAAGAGTATATAAAACAAACACCAACAAAGTAATAGACTATACTTTTTAAAAACATAATGATAAATCTAAGCAATGCTTCGTATGATATTTTTCCATATACTACACTATCAACAAAGCCAGCACCACCTAAGATTGGTCGGTCTGACCAAGAATCTTCAACAAAAAGACCTCCAATCTTTAAAATATATAATTTTAAATAATGCCCAGGATTATCGATAATCCAATTAATAGCACGTTCTTTCCAAATTGAATCTTTTTCAATGAAAGTCAATTTATCTGCATCTTTAATGTAGCAAATATTGGTTGTGTCATTAAGTAAAGTAGAGGCAACTCCTCCATATGCACGGTCATTCGCCGTCATTATTAAGTTTACTCCAGAAGTTGACGATTGAAAACAAAAATATCCAATTTTATGTTGTGTAAGCCAACCAATGGATAATAGAACTATAAAAATAGGAGATAATAATGCCAAATATTTGCGCCAATTGTATTTGTTATAGATGAACAACAATAAAATAACAGGTATAAATATAACAATCAAAGGTCTGATCCAATTTGCTATAGCGAATAATAGACCTGCAATTATTATGTGACTGTATTTATTACCAAGACATAAACAAAAAGCAGTTAGAGAGAGAAATAGAAATGGAATCTCTGTACCAGCTGGTATAATGACAAAGAAGTTAGAATAAATTAAATTATAAAATATAACACTAATATAAGCTGTTCTGTTTGAAAAGAATTTCTTAGCAAGCCAATATACTTCATAAACGATGCATAGATTCATAAAAAGATTAAAAATCATATTGAGATTGATTGTCCCAAACAATTTCATTTGTAGAATAAAATAATTAATCAATCCCGGGGCCCAAAAATATGTAGAATAGATATGCTTTTCCATTGGGTACCATTCTCCATTGTTTAGGCAATCTTGTGCTAACTTTATATATTCTCCTTGGTCACTGCCTTGGGGCATGTCCCAAAATTTGACTATTAATATAATTTGAACAACAATTAATAATAATGTTGACAATATTGCTATTTTCTTTAATTTCATTTTCGCTATTTTTTGAAAATACATTATGATGCACAAAGATAGCGAAAGGCGAGAGCAGAGGCAAATGAAAACGCAGTTTTCTAATTAGACTATGCCGAGCCGCATCCTATCTTTTACAAAGATAGCAGAAACAACACATCTAATATTCAAGCAGCCTTATGATTAACAGTAATTAATATTCACACATCCAGCCTCAGACCTTCGTTGGCGAGGAGGGTGTCAGGGAATACGCTGCGGGCTTCGTCGAGGAGTGGTGTGTCGTCGGCATAGCGGGAGGAAAAATGCCCGATAAGCAACCGTTTTACTTCGGCATCGCGCGCGAGAGTAGCTGCTTGAAGCGCGGTGGTATGGCAGGTTTCTTTGGCACGGGCTGCAAGGTCGTGCAGGAAAGTCGCTTCGTGATACAACAAATCGGCACCCTTCACCTCATTGGCGACAGCTTTCAGCGGAAGTGTGTCGGAAATATAGGCATAGGTGCGCGAAGGGTCAGCCGGTTTTGTCAGCCGTTCGTTGGGAACGACCGTACCGTCGGGTTTCACATAATCGTCACCGGCCTTGATTCCCGCAAGACAACGCACCGGCACTTCATGAAAACGCACCATCTCGGCATCCAAATGCCTCAATTTCGGTTTTTCGCGGAATACGAACCCGACAGTAGGCAAACGGTGTTTCAAAGGGACGGTATTGACCGTCAATGCCTTGTCCTCGAAAATTACGTTATTTCCGTAGCGATAAGGAGCAAAGTCCACTTCCAGGTCATGTGACGAATAGTCGATC
>CASEAJ010000007.1 GCA_949285425.1 uncultured Porphyromonadaceae bacterium | reverse complement strand
CCTTACTTAACACCTCATCAGGCACTACTTGATTCTTTTCTTTCATAATCTTCTTCATTTTGCAAATCTATAAAATAAAAAATACGAGACTCATTTCTGAATCCCGTATTTCCATTTACACAAAATATTTTATAGTGCCAAATATGCAGAATATATAAACCTATTTTAAGAGATCCATTTCCTATTAATTTGTTTAGCCTTGCAGGTGGAACTGGCTATAGATTTTTTCTTTTTCTTCTGCAGATCGGTCAGCCGTTCCGCCTGCTTCAATAAATACAATAAAATCCAGACTTTATGAACACAACATTCAAAGATTATTCATGGCATCGAGGCAGACTGATATTAAGCGCATTACTTCTGTTTGTCGTTTTGTCCTCTTTACAGTGGATATTGAGTAACTTTCAGCCTATCCACCCCCTTGACTATCTGCCGGTATTCCTAATCGTATCATTCTTGACTGCCATGTGCGTATTACAGCGAAACGAATTAAAACCTGACGGTTCTTTAGTGATTCGTTCGACGACCGGATTTCCCAAAGAGATTCTACTTGTTTCCGAAATAGTCTCTATCGATTGGCGACAAAACTCATGGTGCAGTTCCCAAGCGCTTTTTATCGTCCTTACAAAATCGGGTAACAGATACTTGGGAAAATCAGGCAACATAGACAAACTTTTGGAAAAACTGAGGGAACAAAATCCACACATAAAAGACTGGAGAACGGGAAAGAACGAACGCTCACGGAAGTGAAAAAGCGGACTTACTCCAATAATTTGTTTACCTTTGCAGACAGAACGTGATCAAGGGCTTTTCAGCACGGCCGTTCTGTCTGT
Source organism: uncultured Porphyromonadaceae bacterium (assembly GCA_949285425.1). GTDB lineage: Bacteria > Bacteroidota > Bacteroidia > Bacteroidales > Paludibacteraceae > QVMH01. Next base: position 26,840 of record CASEAJ010000007.1, on the reverse strand, counting down.
TCCCATAAATTCAGAGCTTATGAAAACAATGCGTATCATTTTTGCCGTTTGCTGTGTTTTCGGCTGCTGTTGTCTGTATGCCCAAAAGGCTTGTGAAAGCTGCCACCTCACCCGCAGTGCGCACTCCGACCTCTACACGGTCGATGCAGAGCAGGTGCGCTGCCTGGCCCGGAACTCGGAGCGGGACCTGACCATGTTCTATACATTTGCCCCATGGTGTGGTCCTTGCAGAGAAAAGCTGCCGAAATTGATTGAGTTGGCCAAACAGTCTGATGTTGACTTTTATTTGCTTTTTACCGATAAGGAAAGAGAACATACTTTTTACATTCAGTCTTTGGGGCTGCCTTTGCCTGATTCGCTTTATGACAGCAGTTTGAAACAGATTATCGTTACCGACTCTCTTTACAGCCCCGAAAGTTTCAAACGGTTGAACGCCCCCAACCGCAAATTCATCCAAATAGTTGGCAAACGGTACAGCGAAAAATACATGCGTTTTCTGGAGCAGATAACGCCTCCACAATTTGAAGTCATAGGCGACATGGGCAAGATACTGCTGCTGAACCGCCAAGGAGAAGTCGTGCTGGTTACCAGTTACAAAGACAACGAGGGAAGCAGTGACAACTCGAAAACAATGGAAAAAGTATCGCAGTACATTGTGCAGGAAAGAAAGAAAAACACATTGTAATCCCCTAAACACGTACGCTTTATGAAACGACCACGAGCCATCATTTTCATGTTCTGGTCACTTTGCAGGTCTTGATGTTCAACTTCTGCCAGTCCATGCTGTCGAATTTGCGACCTTTATTTGCACTTATTACACCGTCGGTTTATTGTCCTTAAGAAATAAATCCATAATTTTGCCGTCCGGCAATAATATTTGCCATTTCATGAAAGGAACGGAACTTATGGAAAAAAACGGTAAAGACACAGTCATACTAGGCATTGAGTCGTCGTGCGACGACACATCGGCCGCCGTCATACGCAACGGCATCATGCTGTCGAATGTCATAGCCAGCCAGGCGGTACATGCCGCCTATGGCGGAGTGGTGCCCGAATTGGCTTCGCGCGCACACCAGCAAAACATTATCCCTGTGGTGCACGAAGCGTTGAAACGGGCCGGAATAGAGAAAAGCGAGCTGAGCACCATAGCCTACACCCGCGGCCCCGGCCTGTTGGGGTCGCTGCTGGTGGGCACATCGTTTGCCAAAGGATTCGCACAAGCACTTGACATACCGCTCATCGACGTGAACCACCTGCAAGGGCATGTGCTGGCACACTTCATTAGCGAAGGAAAGCCCGATGAACATCATCCGCAATTCCCATTCCTGTGCCTGCTGGTGTCGGGAGGAAACTCGCAGATCATTCTGGTAAAGTCGTACTGCGACATGGAAGTCATCGGACAAACCATTGACGATGCCGCCGGAGAGGCATTCGACAAATGCGCCAAAGTGATGGGGCTGCCCTACCCCGGAGGTCCGCACATAGACCGACTGGCCAAAGAAGGCAACCCGAAAGCTTTCCACTTCAGCAAACCGCATATCGATGGATACGACTACAGTTTCAGCGGACTGAAAACCTCGTTCCTCTATCTGCTGCGCGACGAGGTAAAGAAAGACCCCGACTTCATAGCCCGCAACCAACAGGACCTGTGCGCCTCACTGCAGGCCACGGTCATTGACATACTGATGAGCAAACTGTTGCGGGCCGCCACCGACCTGAAAATAAACCAGGTGGCCGTGGCCGGAGGTGTGTCGGCCAACTCGGGACTGCGCCAGGCCTTCCTCGACTACGGAGCACGATATGGGTGGGAAGTGTTCATACCGCCCTTCTCGTTCACTACCGACAATGCCGCCATGATTGCCATGACAGGATATTTCAAATATCTCAACGGCGATTTTTCGGCACTGGACGATGCACCCTACGCACGGGTGACCAAATCGCTGGGCTGAAGACAGACAACCCGCAACTCACGGCAAAGCCACCATTCATTGAACGATAAAACGGCATAATGCTTAGTTGCTCGAAATTATTTTGTACTTTTGCCGAAAGTATTCAAAAACACACCCGTATCTTCGGCCGGTCAAACGGTTGCCATCACAACCCGGCAGGCAGGTACAATACGAAAACAAACGAAACCAACAAGTTTGCAGGCAATGAACAAGATTAACATCAAAGACAAGACCTTTTCACTCTCCATCCCGGAAAGCGAAATACTTCAAGCGGTAAAATCAGTCGCCCGAGACATCAATCATGACCTGGCCGGTAAAGACCCCTTGTTTATCTGTGTGCTGAACGGCGCCTTCATGTTCGCCGCCGACCTGATGAAAAACATTGACATCCCTTGCGAAATCACTTTCGTCAAGTTGTCATCATACAGCGGCACACAATCAAGCGGAAACGTGAAAGAAATCATCGGACTCAACAAAAGCATTGAAGGCCGTCACGTGGTCGTGGTAGAAGACATTGTCGACACCGGTATCACCATGGAAAACATATTGCGTACCCTCAACGGAAAAGGGGCACAAAGCATCAAGGTGGCCACCTTCCTGCAAAAGCCGGACGCCCTGCAACGTGACATAACAGTGGACTATGTAGCCATGAAAATACCCAATGACTTCATTGTGGGTTACGGGCTCGACTACGACGGATACGGCCGCAACCTGAAAGACATTTATACGGTAGTGGAATAAAAAAAATAAAGCATACGAAATTCTGACATACTAACATAAAAGGTAAAAAAAGAGAAAGCATGTTGAACATTATTATTTGTGGTGCTCCCGGAAGTGGAAAAGGGACACAAAGCGCATTGATTAAAGACAAATACAATCTGCTGCATTTGTCAACAGGCGATTTGCTGCGGGCCGAAATAGCAGCAAAGTCGGAGTTGGGACGCATAGCCGAAGGCTACATTGCCAACGGACAGCTGGTGCCCGACGAAATGATTATCAATATCCTTGACAAGGCCATTGAAGAAAAAGAAGCCGCAGCCCAATACAACGGACTGATACTCGACGGATTTCCCCGCACGGTGGCACAGGCCGAAGCATTGGAAGGATTGATGCAGAAACGCAACAAAGACCTGTCGGTACTGCTTGACCTCACCGTCGAAGAAGATGAACTGATTGACCGGCTCATCAAGCGCGGACAAACATCGGGACGCAGCGACGACAACCTCGAAACCATAAAAAAACGTCTGGATGTTTATCACGAAAAGACCGAACCAGTAAACGACTTCTACAAAAAACAGAACAAATACGTTTCAGTAGAAGGAACCGGAACCATCGAAGAAATATTCGGACGCATTTGCGAAGTTTTGAATAAATACTAAACCCGTACGGAAGTCAGAAAACCGAAGCCGGGAATCAGGCACATGTCATTTTCCTGATGTTCCATTTCAGTTTTCTGGCTTCTCACTTTTTTATCACTATGGCCGGATCAAACTTTGTCGATTACGTTAAGATATACTGCCGCTCAGGAAAAGGCGGAGCTGGCTCTGCCCATCTGCACCGGGAAAAATATGTACCCAAAGGAGGACCCGACGGAGGCGATGGCGGACGCGGCGGACACATCATCCTGAGAGGAAACAAAAACTACTGGACACTCATACATTTGAAATACGCACGCCACATATTCGCCGGCGATGGCGAATCAGGCGGAGCCAGCCGCAGCTTCGGCAAAAACGGAAAGGATGAATACATAGAAGTGCCCTGCGGCACGGTTGTGTATGATGCGGAAACCGGCGATTTTCTGGCCGACATTACCGACGATGGACAAGAAGTCATCCTCCTCAAGGGAGGACGGGGAGGACTGGGCAACTGGCATTTCCGCACAGCAACCAACCAAACACCCCGCTTTGCCCAACCGGGAGAACCGCGTCAGGAAAGGACCGTTATCCTGCAACTGAAAGTGCTGGCCGATGTGGGACTGGTCGGGTTTCCCAATGCCGGCAAATCGACACTGTTATCGGTCGTGTCTGCCGCCAAGCCCGAAATTGCCGATTATCCGTTTACTACTCTCGTTCCCAACCTGGGCATCGTGTCCTATCGCGACAACCGGTCATTTGTCATGGCCGACATTCCGGGCATTATAGAAGGAGCCGCCGAAGGACGCGGACTGGGACTCCGGTTCCTGCGACATATTGAGCGTAATGCCATTCTGCTTTTCATGATTCCGGCCGACAGCAATGACATCCGCGAAGAATACAACATATTGCTGAACGAACTGAGACAATACAACCCAGAGCTCATGGACAAGCACCGCATACTGGCCATAACCAAATGCGACATGCTGGACGATGAGCTAATGGAGGAAATGAAAAAAGAAGTTCCACAAAATGTACAGGTCGTTTTCATATCGTCCGTCACAGGACTCGGCATAACCGAATTGAAGGACATGCTGTGGAATGAATTGAACGATGAATCGAACAAAGTGCTTGAAATGATTCACCGACCGATACAAGTCAGCGAAATAAAAGACATTATACCCGAAGACGAACTGGATGATGACGATGAAACATACTACAATGAAGATGATGACGATGATGATATCAGCCGGTACAAGGGTATAGGCTGGGATGACCCTTTATAACAATCATGGACAGTTGGCATGGCCGTGCCGTCCACCGGCAAACATTCCATTGCCAACTGTGTCCACATTGCTATCCGCCGTTCACTGAATGATGACAGACCGCATGCTGATTTCCCAATTCACCCGGTTTCCACAACTGACCGGTTTCTGCACGACACGCGATGGAGGTATGAGCAAAGGGCTTTACGGCTCGTTCAACCAAAGTCCCTACTCCGGCGATGTTCCTGAGCATTATCTGCATAACCGCCAAACATTGTGCAACATGATTGGCATCACCCCCGAGCAGCTCATCATTCCCTATCAAACACATGACGACCGGTTGCTCATTGTTGATGAAGCATTTCTTTCCCTGACTCCGGACGCACGCGCACAACGCCTGAAAGGTGTTGACGGACTCATCACCCGCCTGAACGGTATCTGCATCGGCATAACCACCGCCGATTGCGTACCTCTGACCTTCTATGACCAGAAACAGGAAATCATAGCAGCCGTCCATGCCGGCTGGCGCGGAACCTGCAAACGCATTGCCGAAAAAACCATTACCACCCTTGCCACACATTTCGGGAGTCGGCCGGAAGATGTTTTTGTCGAAATTGGACCTTCCATCTCACAAGCCAATTATCAGGTCGGCGAAGAACTGCTATTGCAATTCTCAGCAAACGGTTTTCCCGTCTCCCGAATATTCGGGAGACAAGACGGAAAACTCTATCTCGATTTGTGGGAAGCCAACCGCTGGCTGCTGGCCGCATGCGGCATTCCACCCGCACATATCAACATTGCCGGCCTCTGCACCTACGCCAACCATCACCGCTTCTTCTCGGCCCGCCGCCTGGGCATACAATCCGGCCGAATGCTGAGCGGAATAATGAAAATGTAATCAGACCACCAACAAAAATTTCATCTTCACATCACAACATCATTTTATCAGAATCTTGAATTCTTGTTCGGTTAAGTCATCCAAATATACGGTAAGAACATAAACTCCCGCCTCCATTGGAGAACGGAATGTATATTGCGAACCAGAAACAAGTGTGCGATAACATTCATTACCTGACACACTATACAAAGCTACTCCCGACAGAGAAACATTCTCGTTCAAAGTCTGCACAGATAGCAATTGTCCTGCGTCCAACAAGGTAGATGAAACCGCAACATCTTTTTCAACCTTTGCCAACAGATCCAAACCTGTCTGTGTAGCATCCATTGCTTCTTCCATTTTCCGTGCAATGTATTCTCCTTGCATCACTTGTCCGGCAGCATTCGGATGAAGCCCATCCGGTAAATACTCTGCTGCGTTTCCGGTTGTAATTCCCGATTCATGGAAACAATCGAAATAGGGTACAGACAATCCTTCACAAAGTTCTTTAAGCACTTCTATCTTGATCAAGTTATTGGCATTCCAGCCTCGACTTTCCGATGTCTGCAACGGAAGACACAAAAAGATTTTCACATCGGGAAACACCATACGCATCGTATCGATACACCAACGGACAGCACCGGCTGTCGTATAAGTATCTACTTCACTCAAGCTCCCGGCCGCCAACGTTTCTTTGGCATCACCTCGAAAATCAACCGGGTCGTTCGTACCATAAGAGAATACAATATAATCAGGCGTCTGGTTTTCAACAGGCATTTTTTTTCTTTCCTCCAGATACTTTTGAACATGCACCACGGCACAATTATTCACTCTTTTTTGCCATTCTGAAGGTGTCATACCATCATAGTGTTGAGATGTTATACCCGCAAAATCAGGATCGTTATAATCCTGCGTTCGCACTATAGTACCATCGTCAAACCGTTGTTCACGTTCATACCAGATAGATGCGGATACGGCACCGTTATACAAATGGCCGAAACCTAAAAGATCACGTACCCGATAGGCCCAACTACCAGAAGCTGCAGTAATACTGTTTCCGAACGTTACCAGATTCTTTCCATAAAAATCGGCATTAAGCACTCGATATTCCGCCATTTTAGAACCCACTTCAACATCGCCTATTTTCCCATTGGGAGCAGATGCTTCAACCCAATAAACACCACGTTCCACCGTATCGGGAATAGTAAGTTTTGCCACCGCCTTGTTCTGTGTTACGGCAGTTTCTACTGGTGCAACCACAACATTACCATCTTCATCGACCAAAGCCACCTGCAGTTTCTCATCGTCTGCTATCTTTGCCGTATACACCGTAGCCTGTACCGTGGCTGACTCTGCTTCCATTTGAGTCGTTCTGTCCAAGCCAACCGACACTATTTTTGTATTCGAGTAAAAGTCACCTGCACCTACACGCACATGACGCACATCAACATTACAACGATTACGGATATTTGCCCCTACACGAACAATATCAGTATTGCTATCCATATCAGTAGTCGGTACTCCTTCAAAAACCAACTCTCCATCTATATAAACATCATACACAGAATTGTCTGCCGAGAGTACAAAACAATAGGTGTGAAACTGAGATATGTCCAAATAATAACGATCTTCTTCGGCCGGATCAAAAGCGGCTGCAAGATAAGCATAACCTGCTTTGTCTGCATCTATTTCATCGGAATCATCATTATAACGCACATAAAGGTCGGTCAGTTTCTTATTGATACGTGTTGACAGCAAAGCCGATTCATATCCTACTCCCGATTCATCGGGATACTGCGTTTTATCTATTGGGTTGACACGCGCCTCTATTTCTATGGTATAAGGTGTACCGCTTTCCAACTTCATGTCCCAACTATTAATCAAGGCAGAATGAGATGTACTGCCAACCCCTACTTTGGTTATGTTTATCCAACCGTCGGCCGATGGAATTATACTGGTAGAACCCTTTACCGATGCACCCACATAAGAAGTCCACGCCTGTTTTGTGGTCGAGCCTTCATTTTGGTTCCAATTATTACCCATGGATTTATCCATAATGTTCCAGGTAGCTACCTGTGCCCAAAGGCTGCTTCCTCCTGTCATAAGAAGCAAAATAATAAAATTCAATTTTTTCATTTCCTTTATAGTTTTATTTTATTACGGACATTCTTTTCCTTCCTAAAAGATACAGTTCAATTAGTCAGACACGATTATCTTTGTTTCTACCGTTGTTCCATTTTCCAAGTTTACTTTCAACAAATAAAAACCGGAATGATCGGGCAGGTTCAACTGGCAAAGCAAATCATTCGGATTCGAGTTGCAGACTATCTTACCTGTCGTATCAAACACACTCACTTGCATTATATTACTTGTTTTTGATTGGATATGAAGTATTTCACCGACACTTAACATAGTAGGATATACAGATACCGGATCCAACGCATCTGATTGTATCGATGGAGTTGTCGATTTACCATGTTCTTTCGCATAAGCCGTATTTGCACCTAAACGTCCTCCTGCTTCAAAAAACATATACCAAATATCATTATCATCTTGCATAAAAGAAATTGATGATATACGAGGCACAGCTACTTTCTGTCCGGTTGCATCAGTATCAATAACAAAATCTTCATGGTTCAAGAACTCTCCCCAATGTACTTCCATATCGAACGACTCACCAACTTCCACCAAATAAACATTATCCGAACTTGCTCCAACAAACACGAAATACCTATTATTTGATTCCATGAAGAATGCCGGTGCCACGTTGTTGCCAAATCCACCTCGATAGTTAGGCTTAATATCTGTACCTGGTATCTTTTTATTGTTCAAATCAGGTGATACCAACGGTTTTTTAACGCACACCCAATCTTTTCCATCCATAGAATGTGCCCAATAAACTTTACGTATACCACCTTCATTTATCATAATGATCATGATATATTTATTATTCAAACCGGGAATGGTATGTTCATATATCTTGGCATAACTTGCTTCTGTTCCCGAACTGCCAAAACTTTGTGCATTAAGAATACTGGCACCAAACTTCCAATCTATCAAATTGTCACTTGTAGCATAATGAGTTGTCGTATTAGGCCCATGAAAATACATAAACCATTTACCATATACATCATTCCACATAATGTGACATGCAGAAATATGATCTGCTTTAGAAACAATACTTTCCGTCTGCATTTTTGCCCACTCCAGATCAATGACCGTATTCCTTTCCGTCCATGGTCCATCTAGAGTCGGAGCTGTCATAAGATAAATACCTCCAGGATTTTCATGTGGAGAATGAAACAAGTAATAACGATCATAAGGAGTGGTTCCATCTAAGAATTTTCCATTTATCAAATGCTCTTGTACATCAAGAACACAAGGTGTAATAAATTCTTTGGATGGGCCAATATATTGATAATCATTTATATCTTTCACAAAACCAATCGGTTCCACTTGAGGAAAGAATTGTTGAGAAATGGGAGACGGAGCAACCAAATCGTATTGGACACTTTTCGGCGTCATATTTACGGACGCATTGTTTGAAGCAGTTACTCTTATTTCATACCGGCCAACTGGCAATGCTGGTATCTCCAAGGCTTGAAAAGCTTTACCCGAATTTACTTCTGCCTCATAAACAGGAATCTGCACATTGCCAAGCGTATCTACAAGGGTAAAAGTCAGATTGTCCCCATCGGGCATAAGTACAGTTTGAGCTGTCACTTCCACTACATGAGGCCCATTGGCCAGGTAACTGTCTCTATTTGTTTCCAAATCAATAATCTTCGGTTTTGCTGCGGAAATTCCATTCTTCATCTTTACAAATTCAACATCCAAATTGCAACGTTGTTCTTTAGCCGCTCCTATCTTTATAAGGTTATTGCCCGTAACTTTCTTGGCCTGGACATTTTCAAAAATAGGCTCCTCGACATCATCAAGGTACACATCAAAAGTATTATTCGAATAAAAAACAAACCAGTAGTTGTGCCAGTCATTCGTATTAAGCAAATATTTCTCATCGGTTGCATGCTCAAGTGCCGCAGTCAATGCAACATAACCATTTTGTGCATCACCATGCTTAAGTTGGATTTCCATTTCTGAATTATTTATTCGAACTGCAATAGCATTCGATTCATATCCTTCATATGTGTCAGGATACTGATTCTTATCAATCGGTTGTGTACGTGCTCTCACCTGCACTGTATAATCGGCATCTGGACGCAAATCCAATCCTGTAGTTGTTATATAGGCATAATTCGTTGCTCCTCCAACCGGCATCTTAAAAATATTGACATAGCCATCACGCACAGTCACATCATTGGTCGAGAAATCACCTGATTTAGAGATAGTCCATGCCCGATTGTAATCTTTTCCCTCATCCACGTTCCACAAGATCATATCCTTATCAATAATATCCCAATAATCGGGAAGCGTTTCCACAATAGTATAAGCCGTCCTTACCGGAGAAACAGCGGTCTCTGGCAGAGACACCTCGACCGTATATTCACCAACCGGAGTATGTGCAGGGATTATTAGTGAACCGGAAGCCACATCGGCAGATACTGTAAGTTCCGTTGAAACAACGTTTTTACCTTTGTCATCCAACAAGTTACACAATAGCTTTTTATCATCTTCTATCAGTATTGTGTTAACCGACACGCCTACTTCTGCTCCATCCCCTGTCGCATGATGATTTGAACTAAGCGAGACAGACATGATTCGAGGAGCCGTAAACAGCATTCCTGTTCCCATACGTACATAAGCAATATCCAAATTGCAACGATTGTCCGTCTCTGCTCCCAAACGTATAATATTCGTAGACATGCCGCCATCGTTCGGAGAAGAAACAGGTACGTCTTTAAATATCGGCACGGCATTATTGTCTACATACACATCATATTTCATGTTGTCTGCATGGAAGCTAAAGCGATACACATGCCATTCGGAAGTGTTCAAACGGAACATGTCTTCCTCCTGGTGTGTCATTGCCGGTGTAAGACTGATATAGCCCTTTTCCGCATCTCCGTACTTGAGATAAATATACATGTTCTTCTGATGAAAACGAGCTGATATCTGATTGCACTCATAACCGGTAACTTGATCAGGATAAACTGTTTTATCAATAGGCTTCACACGGGCCTTTACCTCAAAAGAATAGGCCGTATTATTTTCCAAAGTAAGCCCGGCTGGAATCAAATAGGCATAGTTATCCTTACTGCTGACTCCCGTCTTGGTAATATTCACATAATCGATTTGTTGTGTAATAAGAATACCTTCACCTTTCTGCGAACTTTTCCATGCTTTATTATAAGAAGCCCCACCATCGACATCCCATGGTGTTGTTGCAGTCATGGATTTATTGATAATATCCCAACTTTCCGTTGCAAAAGAAGAAATACTCAATAAAACAAATACAATAAGGTAACTAAATCTTTTCATTGCCAAGAAAATTTTATTTTATTCATTTTATTATTTTCCCATTTTTACATATTACCTGATGTCCTGTCCTTCTTCCTTCAATCGTTTTCTCAAGAGTTGTACATCAATTTTGTGTACATTTGGCTTTGAGGATTTACTTGCCAATGCAGCCGCCACACCAGCAGCTTCACCTGTCACCAAACAAGCCGGCATAACACGTAAACTGCCATAAGCCGCATGATCAGTAGAAATACAGCGACCTGCCACTAATACATTGTTCAGTTTTTCCGGAGTAAGACATCGGTAAGGAATACCATGACTTTCCCCTTTTTTGTATCTTGCGTATTTAGGGGCATCCTCCCTATGAATATCAATATAATAACAGTTACGTCCTATTTCATCTGCAAAAGAACGGCGCTCAATCCAATCATCAACCGTAAAGACATAGTCTCCTTTGATTCTTTTACCCTCTCTAATTCCTAATAAAGCTCCAGAGACAGAAAGATAAGAATTACCAAACATTTCGGGAGCCTCTGTTTTTAGAGCCCTATGCATCTCCTCTGCTATCTGCCGTCCTTTCATCATGGCTTCCGTCACCTGATAAGGATCAGAACTGTCAACATCAGGTATATGACCTGCATTAAACATCAACACACCAGGATGGACCATTTTCACATTGAAATGCGTATCTATAATCAGCGGGTATTTACCGGTTGCTATAATTTTATGAATTGGACTCCGTTTTGACTGTCCTTGAAGAGCCAAACCATATTTTTTAAACTCCTCATGATTTACATTAACTATAGAGAAGCAGAGAGTAGCTGCCTGAACATTTCCATTCTCATCGCCATAAAAATAATCTGCTCCTGCAAAAGCAGCAAGGTCTCCATCTCCCGTAGCATCAATATACACTTTAGCTTTATAGCGTGTAAGCCCCTGTTTGTTTGCCACCACAATATAATCCACTTCCTTCTTGTTTTTCATTTTCACATCTGCCATCATACTAAATAAAAGAACAGAAGCCCCCGATTGAGTTACCAAATCATCATACACCCTCTTCAACTGTTCAGTATTAATAGGTAACCACTGATGATCATTCTTTGGAAAATGAGGTACCCCTTTTTTGGCTTCCCAATATACTTTTTCTGCAATCCCTTTATAAATGATCTTTTCTCCATCGGAAAATGGGCACCAATTGTTCATGGCTCCCGATGTACCCATACCTCCTAAAGCACCTGTAGCTTCTATCAATAATGTCTTGGCCCCTTCTCTTGCAGATGCTATGGCGGCTGCACAACCTGCAGGGCCGCCACCAACTACTATGACATCCCATGTTTTATTTATTGGCAATGCATCTAACCGACCCTTTCTTTGGCAACATGTACACAAAACAATAACCGCAAACGTTCCAAGTAGAAATATATTTTTTTTCATCTATTCTTATTCAATTTGACAGGAAACAAACAATGTGTATAACTATTGAAAGCCAACATTCTCATGTCTTATCAGACAACAATGTGAATCAGCAGTTGAGTGAGCGTTCCATCTCCTGCAAACAACATATTCCAACTCCCGATTCACATTATTATTTATCCTATAATGATATATGATGGATCCTATAAATTCCCAGCCATAAATCACCGGTAAAGCATTTTTAGAACCCAACATATGAAAAAACGACAAATGTTGCTGTCTAACTATTACACTCACATGACTAACATTTTCAATGTTTGCACTGTTTGGTCATCCATGCACACAACCAGCACATAGATTCCCGGAATCTGCGGAGCCATAAATGTGCATTTGTTTCCTTTAGCACTAACGTAGGCAAACTGTTTCCCTGCCAAATCATACAAAGCACAAGATGTCAAGGACAAACCATCAACCGGCGTATACACCGACACAGAATTACCAATCCGTGGCATAGTGGTCGACACAAAGACTTTGCACATGGAAGTAACAACGTTTTCTTTCAATCCGGAACTGCTGCCAGCTTCCGCTTCATCCAACTTATTAGCAATATATGAACCATGCATGACCTTTCCTGCCGCATTCGGATGCAAGCCATCACTTAAATATTGAGCCTGGTTTGCCTGTGTAATGCCACATTCATGATAACAATCGAAATATGGAACAGAAAGACCATCACACACCTGCTTAATCACTTCCATTTTCTGCAAATTTCCATTGTTCTTGTTACCATCCCTTGCTTGAATGGGCAAAGCCACATAAATTTTCACTTCAGGAAACTCCAGCCGCAACGTGTCTATACTCCAACGTAAGGCTCCTGCCAGTGTATATTTATCCAGTTGATTAATATCATCAACGCGTAACATAGCCGCAGCATCACCCATCTCGGCCGTACCATCATTCGTTCCATAAGAAAGAATTACATAATCAGGGAGTTTTGTCTTGTCTCTTTCCGCAAAATACTTCTGAATATGAACTACAGCACAGTTGTTTATAATTTGCTGGTATTTATATGGATCCGTATTTGTACCATTGCCCATCCCTGCAAAATCAGGATCGAGGTAATCTTGTGTACAAATGTTTTCACCATTCTGCGCCTCACGGGCACGTTTGCTCCAAATAGCTCCAGAAAAAGCACCGTTATATAAATCGGCAAATCCCAATCGACGTTGTACTTGATATGCCCAACTATCTTCAGCCGAGGTAATGCTGTTGCCAAAAGTTACCAAATTCTTATCTGTAAAATCGAATGCAGTGATAAGATATTCGCATTTCCGAGGTTGCACATCCACTTCATCTATCTTGTCGTCCGGGATAGCCGCTTTTATAAAATAACTACCTGACGACAACCCGGCCGGCACATGAAGTGTCGTTATTGACTTGTCCTGAAGCACAGTCGTTTCAATTGCAGAGACAACCGTATTTTCATTTTGATCAACTAACGAAACCAACACTTTCTCTCCATCAGGGACAAGCAATGTGTTCACCGTAACCGTCACCACTTGCTCTTTCCCGGCCGGTTGACAAAAAGCATCGGCAGTCACTGAAACGATTTTCGAGTTGGAAAAAAATGCACCTGTACCCATCTTTACATACATGACATCGATGTTACAACGATGGCGCGATTCCGCCCCTATGTAAACTCCGTTTTCATCAGCATGTTCACCGACAGGCACATTTTCAAATATCGGTTCATCTACCCCATCCACATACACATCGTATGCCTTATGATCAGGAAGAAGTATCAAACGGTATAATTGATACTCCATTGTATTCAGATGATAAGGTTCTTCTCCTCCGGAAGTCGTACTAACATAACCTGTAGTTGCATCGCCATATTTCAAATAAATGGGCGCATACAAATTTTCTGATTTCATTCGAAGTGATATCTGATTCGCCTCATAACCATTGCCATCATCTGCCATGCCAATAGGCTGTAACTTGGCTTTCACCTCAATACTATAGGGAATTCCCGGCTCCAAAGCATCGAGTGGTTGGGATGGTCTCAACCATGCCCAATAACCGCTTTGACCGTTTGCCGTCTTTTTGAAATTCACATAATCATTACCTTGCGTGAATGTCGCATTTGCATTTCCGCCAGTATATTTCTGCCAAGCCGGATCTGCAGAAAATGCTTCCATCTGTTTTTCCATTATATTCCATTGAGCTAATATAGCTGGGGCTGAAAAGAACAGACTTATAAACAGACTTATAAAAATTACTTTTCTCATTTTAGAAATTTCACCTACTTTCAACGATTCAAAAAACATATAAAAAGGGTGTGCCTGAGAAGAAGTCTTTCAACACACCCTCTACTCAATATCCAGTCAAGCTATTTTATCAGAATCTTGAAATCTTTCATCGTATCATCGTCCAAAGACACACGTAGAACATACACACCCGACATAGCAGGAACCTGCAATTCAGAAGTGCGGCCTTGAATTGATATGCGGTTCATTTCTTTTCCTGTCAGACTATAAAACACCGCTTCGGACAAAACATGGTCTGCTCCTGCTGCTACAGAAAGCATATCGCCCGCATGCAACATGGTGTGTGACACCCTTACCGTTTCAGAACCTGGAAGTTCCATCAAACCGGTCGTTCCTCCGGCAGGCGGAACAAGATTGCCTTCGCCTATACGAACATAACGCACGTCCATGTTGAAACGCTGCCACGATTCACCTCCCAATTTAACCGTATTGCCTCCTGATTTTGTTCCCCAAGTTTGGTCATCCAACAACAACTTGCCATCCACATACACATCGTAAGTTGATTCCGTAGCATCGCTCACCAAAGAATAGACATGCCAGTCGGAAGTTTTTAACTCGGAACGGTTCTCCGAACTTGGATTAATGCCTGTTCCGCTCACCTCTTGTGCGGCCACATAGCCGGAAGCGGTTTCTGTGTCGCAAAGCAAGAAAATGGACATAAGTTTACCATTCTGCTGGAAAGCAATCTGATTGGCTTCAAAACCACCTGATGCACCCGAAGCCGGTTGTTCAGTAGCATCAGGATATTGTTCTTTATCGATTGGCTTCACACGGGCTTCCACCTGGAATGTATATTCCGTATCTTCATCTATTAACACTTCGGGCGACTGCAGAAATGCATAATAGTAACTGCCTCCTGCATCGGTTTTGTATAAGCTGACACCTTCGTCCGTCGTTGTTACAAAACTTTCATCCACACGATTTTTTGCTAAAGTCCAAGGTTCCGATCCACTGTTCCATGCCACCTCTCTAAAATCCCTATCAAGTATGTTCCATTGCAAACTTTCAGCATCTTTGATTTCGTAGGCTTTTGTCAACGGAGTTACACTGACGTTATCCTTCACTTCCACTTTTACGGCATATTCACCTATTGATACAGTTGACGGAATGATCAATTGAGCTGTAGCTTCATTGTTACTCACCGTAGTTTCAACTGCAGGTACAATGGTTTCTCCTGACACTCCATCCACCAATGAACACAACAAAACAGTTCCATCAGCCAACAAATCGGTTTGAACCGTCACTTGTACAGTTGCATCTGTACCTACAGCCTGACTTTCTTGTGAAAGTTCAATGGAAGATATACTGGCCTTTATCAGATTACCTTTCCCCATTTTCACATATTCAATATCCATATCACAAGCCTTGCTGCTTTCCGAACCGAAGTAGACACCATTGGCGTCAGTATTCTTATCACCGCTCTTACCTATGTTCGGAATAGCCAGTTCACCATTCACATAGATATCATATACACCGTGATCGGCATGAACATAGATTCCATATTCTTGGAATTCTGAAGTGTTCAAATAATACGGATCTGTCCCGTATTGGGAAGCACTGATATAACCGGTTTCCCCATCCCCATAAGCCAGATAAAACGGCATGCGCACATTTTCCGGGGACAAACGGAGAGAGATCTGATTATATGGTTCTGTTGTCGTATTGCCCAACCGGACACGAACCACAATACTGTAATCCTCACCAGACTCAAGATCCGCAAATGGAGTTGCCGGTTTAAACCATGCCCATTTCTCAGAACCTGCCTTAGTTATATTCACATATCCTTCTTCTTGTGTCACAATCAGATTTCCTCCCTTTGCAATACTCCAACCTTCATAATCACTGCCAAAATTCTTGTTCAATACATTCCAATCGGCAACTTCTTGAGCAAACATACCACTTATGGCAATACATATCATTGCCCACATTACACTTACTTTTCTCATATTCCTTGTTTTTTATGGTTAGTTCTTATTGATTTTTTCGACCTTTTCAAATGCAAAGGCGTATTCCACACGAAAAACATGCTTCTTTTACGCCTCTGCATCCGGGAAAGTCACTTTCACGATTTATTCGTTCATTTTACTACGATTTCAAACTCATTCGATATAT
Organism: uncultured Porphyromonadaceae bacterium; assembly: GCA_949285425.1. Taxonomy (GTDB): domain Bacteria; phylum Bacteroidota; class Bacteroidia; order Bacteroidales; family Paludibacteraceae; genus QVMH01. Next base: position 10,127 of record CASEAJ010000007.1, on the reverse strand, counting down.
GATCGTCCGTATAGACACGCAAGATATACATACCGGGCACATCGGGTGCCTGAAGCGTGGATACATGATCATTCATAGACCTGCGGGCAATTTCATGCCCTGTAAGGCTATAGAACTCAGCCTGCATCAACTGCATGTCATTCATATGGGTTGAAACGGTGAAATTTTCACCTGCATTCAACACGTTGCGAGATACCGACACGGAGATAGAACTGTTCAGTTCGGGCACGCTACTTTCGTAGCCTTCTTTTGCATAAGCTATATTGGCACCTAAACGACTGCCGGCTTCGAAGAACATGTACCATTTACCATTATCATCTTGTATGAAATCAGGAGCTGCAACACGGGTCGGTTCACCGTCCAGTATTACATCCTTTTTCCAGATATATTCTCCCCAGTGCACTTCCATGTCAAACGCTTCACCAACTTCGACCACCATCAGGTTGTCTGCACAACCGTGACAAATTACAAAATAACGCCCATCAACCACAAACAGGTAGGGACCGGAAATATTATTGCCGTAAGGGCCGGGGCCGCCACCGCCATCGTAGTTCGGCTTATAGTCCGTACCCGGCACTTTCTTATAGTTCAGGTCAGGCGAAATCAACGGTTTGGGAACCGGTGTCCAGTTTATGCCATCTTTTGAATGAGCCCAATAAATACGACGGATTTGATTTTCCTGATTCATCAACAGCATGACATATTTATTGTCTAATCCCGGTATTTCGTGTTGAAAAACTTTTGCATAACTGGCTTCTGCGCCAATGGCACTGAATTGATGAGAAACAATGATGGTTTTGCCGAATGTCCAATTCACAAGGTCATCACTTGTGGCATAGTGTGTGTGTGTGTTCGGTCCGTGGAAATACATGATAAATTTCTGCTGATCTTCATTCCAAACCACTTGGCAAGCAGAAATGTGACGTTCTGCTCCATTTTCTATAATCGGACTTTGTTTTCTGGCCCATTCAAAATCCATAACCGTACCAGGCTGTGTCATACCTGCAGAACCGGGATATTCTGTCCAAGGTCCATCAAGTGTCGGTCCGGTAGACAAATAGATTCCACCTGGATTGTCATGAGGTGCATAATACAAATAATAACGGTCAATCGGTTTCCCTCCTCCATATTTGAAGTTACCGTTTTTATCCGTGTATTTCTTCGTATCGACAATGGAAGGGAAAATAAATTCTTTATTACCCGTATAATATTTATAGTCATCAATATCCCGGACAAAACCGACCGTTTTCACCTGTGGCAGCATCTTTGTGTCAATGGGCGAAACATCTGTCACCACATATTGCATGCTCTGAGACTTTACATCTTCATTACCGGGATAATTCAACGTAACCATGTACTTGCCCATCGGAATGGTAGACGGTATAGTCAAATCGGCCGTACCGGTACCTCCTTGTATTGTCAGATTAACCGGGTCTACAAGTGCCAGACCTTCTTCATCCGTAAAGTTGACAGACAGTTCTTCGCCATCAGCCAGATTGAGTGTATGAGCAGTTACCTGAACGGTACGTTCATTGCCATAAACATGGCTGTCTGACGACAAATCCATTGTGGCAATCAATGTCTTGTTGCCTGTATTCAAATCACCGGTACCCAAACGAACATAAGCCACATTCAAGTTACACCGCTGCCATGATTCTCCGCCTATCTTTGCTACGTTTCCACTTTCCTTATTAATGAGCTGTATGTCTTCAAAGTAAAGTTCACCATCCACATAGATGTCATAGCGGTCTTTATAATAATGATATATCAATCGGTAGGTATGGTCAATCGATGTGTTCAACTGCATGCGGTTTTCGGTGCTGGGACCGATACCCGTTCCATCGATAATGTGAGAGGCTACATAGCCTGGGTTGTCTTCATCGCCGTAAGTCACGTAAACGGACATCAATTTGCCGTTCAATTGGAAAGCGATCTGGTTTCCTTCATATCCGCCTTCATCCCCTGCTGCCGGTTTCAAATCATCATCCGGGAACTGGGTTTTGTCGATCGGCCCTACCTTAGCCTTCACTTCGTAAGTATAAGAAGTGTTTGACCGAATATCAACCGCCGGCGACGTGAGGAAACCATAATTATAACTTCCAGCTGCCTGCGTCTTATAGATATGTACGTAGCCATCCGCTTGTTGTTCGATAAAGTCGGCAGGCACATTGCTACCCTTTTCATAACTCCAGGCAGGATCATCATTCCAGGCTTTTTCTGAGAAGTCTCGGTCAATGACATCCCACTGTACACGGTCTGCTGATTTTATCTCATACGAAACCGTTTTCGGAAGAATTTCCGCCTGGTCTTTAGCTTCCACCTTTACGGCATACATACCTATCGGAACCGAAGCCGGAATGGTCAATTTTGCATTTGCCACATTGTCTGTCACCGTGGTTTCTACAGCAGGAACAACTTCCGCTTCCGTCAAAGCATTGACAAGAGAACATTGCAGTTTGGTTTCGTCGTCAACCAACGCCGTGTGAACTGTAACGGTAATCGTAGTTTCTTCACCTACTGCCTGTATCGATTGAGAAAGATCGATGGATGCGATATTGGCCTGCGAAAAGAGGTCACCTGCATTCATTTTCACATACATGACATCGATGTTACAACGGTGACGAGATTCCGCTCCAATGTAAACTCCGTTCTCGTTCGTGTGCGTACTGGTCGCTACATTTTCAAACACAGGTCCATCAATTCCATCCACATACACGTTGTAGGTTTTGTGGTCAGGATGAAGCAACAGACGGTATATCTGTTCTTCTGCAGTATTCAGATGATAAGCATCTTCACCTCCCGACCTTGTACTTACATAACCGGTAGAAGCATCACCATACTTCAAGTAAATAGGCACATACAGGTTTTCCGCGCCTACCCGAAGCGAAATTTGATTTGCTTCATAATTGCTGCCATCGTCTGCCACACCGACAGGATGAAGACGAGCCTTCACTTCAATACTATAGGCCGTACCCATTACCAAAGCATCAAACGGTTCGGCCGGTTTCAGCCATGCCCAATAGCCACTCTGACCGGTTGCCGTCTTCTTGAAATTGACATAGTCTTCTTCCTGGGTCAAAGTTGCCGCGGCATTTTGACCTGAATATTCTTCCCAGGCCGGATCTGCTTCAAACGTTCCCATTTGCTTGTCCAATATGCTTTGAGCAAACAAAGCAGGAACGGCGAACAACATCATTAAAAAAATTACCTTTCTCATACTTTTTTTCATTTATGGTTATTATTAAAGTTGTAAACGGTTTACGTATATTATCTTAACATCAATCTCTCCGCTTTATGCATGGTTCCTTTGTCCATCCGCACTACATACATTCCGGCCGGAAGTTGAAGCTGGAATGACTGTGCATCATCTGAAATGGATAATTCCTGCAACAAAGTGCCTTGCAAATCAAAAAGGCTCACCTTTCCGGACTCCATGTTCCGGATAGTGACACTTTCTCCGCTTCTCAACAGGTTCGGCATTAACAGCGGCGTCTCAGCATACGCGATGGAGTTTCCAGCATCATCCCCCACTTTGCAAACCTCGAACTCGTTTAACCGGACCGCTCCGAATGTGCGGGAACGGGGTATTTCCAATTTCACATAACGAGCCGCTATCGGTTCTACCACATCGGTTTTTACATTCTCGCTGCGGCGTCCGTTCGTATTCACGACTTTCATCCACCCATCATTCCGGTCACCTGTCATGGAGATGGAACTCATGACAGGTACTTTTGTCGACACGTAAATGTTATAGCCATCTATATTGTAACCGCTCCCTCCGGAAGTTCCGGAATCATAAAGAACAAACTTGTCCACTTCATACTCTTCTTCAAGATCTATCACTACATAGTAAAGCGAGTCCGTCCCCGTTGTACGGGCAAAACGCCACTGATTGGCTTCATTCGTCGCATCTCCATCAAGTAAATGTAAAGGTTGCCAAAAGTCCTCGCTGGCACCGTGAAAGCCGAGTACGGTTTTGCCGACACTCACCACATTCCCCCTGTCGACAGGACGTGAAAAAGAACCATATATGTCAAACCCATAAATACGGATAGCATTTTCAGGTTTTCCATTGTCCGTACGTGTACCCCTCGAAGCGACAAACTTGATATAACGGGCTTCTTCCGGCACATCAAACACATCTTCCTTTACATCCACCCTTTGCTGACCGGTTTTGTGAACCACCTCTTTCCAATCACTGTCGGCCGTACCTGTCGTGCTGGTATATATCCAATACTCCGGCACGTTACCATTGCCGCTTTCATAAGGTGCCACGTCTCGAAATACCGTTTTATCGATATTATAATAATCATACAATTCGAATATCACCCATGGATTTGCATTTTTGTCTTCGCACCATTTACGAGGGGACAAATAACTGTAAAGCAAGTTGAACGCACCTTCCGAATCCTTGGTTTGCCCGCTGCAAGAATGAATACGTGCAATCTTTTTCCCAATACCGTGTGCAGGATAATAGGCAATGCCTTTACCTTGCTGATAATCGGGCACTGGGTCTCCTGCTTCCGGTTGGGCAGGGTCATAAATAGCCACACCTACTTTCGAATCGGCACAACCATAATACAAATACCATTTCTGCTTATAGTAGACCAGCCCCTGTATAAAAACGGTTCCGCGAACATATTGCCCGCTTTTCTCGAAACTGTCCATCGGACGGAAAAACGGCACATCGCTGCGTGCTATCATTTTGAAAGGATCCGTAAGGTCAAACAGCATTTGACCTGCACTGTACGTCCCCATGTTAAATCGCGGATCAGCATAGGCATTTGTGTTATTGCGTCCATTGTAAAGCAACAAAACCCCTTTATCCGTACGCACTGCCGGCGGACCGCACTCTACCAACGAACTGTCGAAATAACCCCGTCGTGTATTGGCCAGCGCCAGTAACTCACCGTTCTCATTTTCTATCGGAGTCCAGTCGGTCAAATTGTCCGAAACGGCCGCATGCACGGCATTCTCGCCCCAATACATCATATAGGTCCAGGTCTTGCCCGAATATTCCACATTCATTTCTGCCACTACCAGCTTGTCATCTTTCACTTCGGTGACAATAGACGAAGATTTGGTCCACTCATCCAGATACTTTCCGTTGTATGCTTTGGCAAAGATTGGTCCGTAACGTTTCCATGTAAGCAAATCGGTCGATGTGGCCACGCACAAGCGGGCATTATCACGATCCCACCCGGTGTAGTACATGACAAACAAGCCATCTTCCGTCACTGCCACGCGCGGATCTTCACAACCACCGGGCCATTCATATTCCTTGCTGAGAGGATCTTCATCGGGGAAAAATACAGGTTCATCATATCTTGTCATGGTAACCCCATCGGTTGTTTCAGCCAGGGCAACCCGCGAAACACGCTTGCCTATTCCTGTAGCAGAATTGTCTTCAGCCCGATAAAGCACGCAGATTTTCCCATCTTTCACCACCGCAGCCGGATTGAATGTGTCACTTTCTTCCCACTTCACTTCCGCCTGGTTCATAGGACAAAAGAACGTAGACTGTGGATTTGGCTCGATAATCGGGTTCTTGCCCTCCGGACGTACGAAACCACCCAGCATCCAATCGGCCAACGGATTTTCCAAGCACACAAAATATTCCACCATTTGCGGACGTACCGGTACATCGCCAATGTAATCGTTCGGAGCTGCCGCTTTCACAAAATAATTTCCTCTGGTTAACGTAGCCGGAACAGTCAATTGCACAACTGCCTTATCAGCTTCTACGCGTGTTTCTACCGCATCGACCAACACGCGGTCGTCTTCATCGACCAACGAAACGAGCAATTTTTCACCATCATTTATCCGCACCGTATTGACCGTAACTTCAATGGTCCGGGCCGTTTTTTCAACCTGGCTATCCGAACTCAAATCAACGGAAACGATTTTGCTTCTCGAAAAGAAGTCGCCTGTTCCCATTTTCACGTACATGACATCGATGCTGCATCGATGATACGATTCTGCACCGAAGTACACACCGTTCTGGTCGCTGGTAGAAACTACATCCAAATCCTCGAAGATAGGCTCATTTATTCCATCAACATAAACATCATAGCTGGCATGATCGGCCTGGAACACCCAACGATAGACCTGCCACTCGGTTGTGTTCAGCATATAAGCATCGGCTCCATCGGCACTTGAACTGAGCGAGCCACCGGACACACCGTCACCATACTTCAAATAAATGGGGGCTGCAATGCCCTTGCCTCCCAAGCGAAGGGCTATTTGATTCGCTTCGATATAGCTTCCATTGTCAGCCACGCCGACAGACTGAACGCGGGCCTTCACTTCGACACTATAGGATACACCTGCTTCCAATTCGGGCAAAGCCGTAGCCGGACGTACCCATGCCCAACAACCACTACCGCTACCTCCGGCATTGGTCTTTTTGAAGTTCACGTAATCTTCTTCTTGTGTGGCGACACCACCAGCGTTGCCTCCCTGGTTCACCTGCCACGCTCCGTTGACCGCGAGTCCGCCATCTTGATTGTAAGCATCCATGTCTTTGTCCAACACATCCCATGTTTGGGGCATAACCGGACAGCAAAGCAGCAAAAGCAACGCAATGAAAACATTTATTTTTTTCATGAAATTATTTTTATAAGTTACGTAAAATATTACAATTATCTGACAAAACGACACAGAAACATCTCATAAATGCTGCCAAAACCTACTATAGTATTCATCCAAATCTTCCATAGTATTTTTTCAAACTTTCTATAGAAAGTTACGGCATTTACTATAGTATTTTCAAACAAACACTATAGTAAGTTTTGCCTTCACCAGCAATAGCATTCTTTTCTATCGTCCCTTATCGCACCAACACCTTGAATTCCTGCGTCGTACGATTTTCCAGCAAGACATGCAGGATGTACATCCCCGACACAGCAGGAGCCCGAAGTACACTCGCTTTATCCTGAGCCGCCATGCGGCTTACTTCTCTTCCTGTCAAGTCATAAATGGCAATCTCTGACAGTTTCACATCGGACAAAGAAGTGACAACCAAATCTTCCGCGGCATCCAATACATTGCATGATAAAGAAACAGAGGATTGCTGTGGTGTGATTTCCACAATGCCTGCTGCCGGGGCCGATTCTTTTGCATAAGCGATGTTTGCCCCCAAACGACTTCCTGCTTCAAAAAACATATACCACTCACCCTCATCTGATTGTATGAACTGAGCCGAAGATATACGCGGAACAGCTTGCTTGTTACCATTGTCGTCCGTATCGATTTGCACATCGGCCGCACGCATGTATTCTCCCCAATGGATTTCACGGTCAAAGGCGGCTCCCACTTCCACCACAAACATATTGCCCGAGCTACCATGGCAAAGCACCATGCAACGACCATTTTCCACCCACAATGATGGACCGGCCACATTGTTGCCGAAACTGCCGGAATAATCCGGTTTTACATCCGTACCTGGCACTTTCTTATAGTCCAAATCGGGCGATACCAAGGCCTTTCTCACCGGAGTCCACGTCAAACCATCCTTGGAATATGCCCAATATATACGGCGGATATTGCCTTGCTGGGTCATCAGCAACATGACATATTTGTTGTCCAAACCGGGCACTGCATATTCGAATGCTTTGGCATAGCTGGCTTCTACCGCTCCCGATGCAAATTGTGTGGACTCGAAAATGACACCACCGTAAGTCCAATCCAACAAGTTGTCACTTGTGGCATAATGCGATATCGGATTCGGTCCATGGAAATACATGACATATTTCTGTATGTCCTCATTCCACATCACCTGGCAAGCAGAAATATGCTTTTCATGACTTCCTCCCTGACCGATACGTTCATTCTGCGTGATAGCCCATTCATAGGTCATCACCCTGCCGTTTTCAGTACTGCTGGTACTTTTACCTGCATATTCCGTCCATGGGCCATCGAGCGTAGGTGCTGTGGACAGGAACATTCCGCCTGGATTTTCATGAGGAGTGTAAAACAGATAATAGCGGGCTATCGTATCATTCCCGTTCAAGAATTTGCCATCCGAACCCAAATGCGCTTTCGTATCCACAATGCTGGGGAAAATGAATTCCTTCTTCGCACCGATGAATTGGTAATCGTCAATGTCGCGCACAAACCCTACCGGCTGAACCTTGGGGAAATAAGCTATGGGCGACTCGCCAGTCACTACATAATCGATTGTTTTGGGTTCCACTTCGATTTCACCCACCTTGCCGCCGGGCACCGCTACCTGCACGGCATATTTTCCTTCGTCCACCGAGGCCGGAATGGTAAATTCCATCTTTGCCTGATTGCCGTTCACATCGTATTCGGCTGGAGCAACCACTTCAGTGCCATTTCCATCCACAAGCGACACTTGCAATTTCTGCCCGTCGGACATCAAAATCGTATAAGCTTGTACGCTAATCGTGCGGGAGGTTCCAGCTATGTGACTGTCCGAACTAACGGACACGGTCGAGATCCGTGCAACGGAATTGAAATCGCCTTCACCCACACGCACATGACGAACATCCACATTGCAACGGTTACGGGCATTGGCTCCCACACGCACAATGTCTGAACTATTGGTCATACTGGCAGTCTGTATACCTTCAAAAACCAATTTCCCGTCAATATACACATCATAAATCGAATGGTCGGCCGAAAGCACAAAGCGGTATTTATGCCACTGTGATACATCCAAATAGTATAAATCATCTTCATTCGGGGTGAGAGAAGCCGTCAGATAAGCATATCCCTTACGGTTATCGGCCACCTCACCCGGATTGTCACCATAACGCAAGTACAAATCGGTCAGTTTGTTGTTAATGCGTGCTGACAGTAAGGTCGATTCATAGCCGACACCCGCTTCGTCAGGAAATTGTTCCTTGTCCAACGGATTGATGCGCGCTTCGATTTCTATGGTATATGCCTTGCCGGTAGAAAGCTCCATATCCTGACTGTTTATCAACATAGAATGAGATTCACCTCCGACTCCGGTTTTTACAACCCGCACAAAATCTTCCTTCTGCGAAACAGACCAATCGGAGCCGCTCAACTGCGTACCTGCATAATATGTCCAGGCTTCATTCGTTTCATCTCCACCATCTTGATTCCATTTGTCCATGGGCTTGTCCATGATGTTCCAAACTTCGTTGGCTGCAAACACTTGTACTGACAGCACAAACGACAACATAAAAAGACTGTATTTTTTCATATGCTATTTTAGTAGTTTAACAATATAATTTTGGGGGCTGCATTGTCATTTCAATACAGGGATTATCTTGTCCGACAGTTCGTCGGCATACGAGCGGACCATGTCTTCATAGAAGTCTCGCTCGCAGAAGCGTTCGTCCGTCAGTTCCCATGCGGCACAGCACCAGTAGCGGTACGTACCCTGTTCGTCGGGTTTGAGCCGGGCGCACCAGCAAGTCGTGATGCCCGGACCGTTTTTCGGAGCCTCGAACGTACTGTCGAAGTTATCTCCGGCTATCAGCAAACTCATGCCCATGTACCATTCCTTGTCGTAGGTCTGTCTGTCGTGCGTACTCATTAACTGATAACGGCCTGCTTGTTCGAATGTGTAGGGTTTGTCGTTGAAGTTGTTCACAATGCCGGTAACCAAGGCACAGCCTTCGGGCAGCGTCGAGGTGGTGACGGTGTTTTCATATCCGAACTTGCCGGCCCAGATGGTCATGGTTTCGTGCACATCGGTTTTGCCCATGCCCGTGTCCCAGCCGAGGAAGTCGAGCCGGAAAATGCTGCGTACCGGGCCGTTGGCAACTACGGTGTAAAGGGTCGAGTCGACGTTGTCCGTCCGTTCCGCCTGCAAGACACCGAGACGCACCAGACTGTCGGGAGTCTGCAGGGCCAGTCCCCCTAATCCAACGGAATTTGCCCCGCTCATGATGTCGCGTCCCCATGCGTTGAGCACGTGGTAGGTGTCGCCCGGTGTCCCATCGGCACGGATGCCCACGGTGTCGAGCACCAGGTCACTGGTGCGCTTGCCGAACACGTCACGCACATTACGTCCATCGAAGTAGTGGCGGAATCCCATTTTGTCATTTTCCCAGGCGGGCCCATCCGTTTGATACGGATAACCTTTCCCACGCGGCAGGTTGTACTTGCCGTGGCTGTCGGTGCTTAAT
>CASEAJ010000006.1 GCA_949285425.1 uncultured Porphyromonadaceae bacterium | reverse complement strand
GCCTCCATGGCCATGAGCGTGCCCATTCGTGCCTCGCTCTACACGGGTCTTTACCCGGCACGCCACGGTTCGTACCAGAACCACAAGGCAACCTACAGCAACGTGAAGAGTGCGGCCCACTACATGGCCGACCTCGGCTATCGGGTAGGACGCACGGGCAAGAACCACCCGGCTGGCCAGCAGGCAGTGTACCCGTTTGAAGTGGTGGACGGTTTCGAGGTGAACTGCGTGAAGTCGCATCCGGCCGTGTCGACCACCGACGGCATCCGGTCGTTCATACAGCGCAATGCCGACGAGCCTTTCTGCCTTTACGTGTGCAGCATCAACTCGCACATGCCGTGGGATGCGGGCGATGCTTCCGAGTTTGACCCGGCCAAGGTGGTGCTGCCTCCCAACTGTGTGGACAACGAGCAGACCCGCAAGGAATTCTGCAACTACCTGGCCGAAATCCGCCTGCTCGACAACGAAGTCGGCATGGTGTACAAGACTTTGGAAGAAACGGGCGAGCTGGACAACACGCTTGTCATTTTCCTGGCCGAACAGGGACCGCAAATGCCTTACGGCAAATGGACCCTTTACCGCTACGGCACGAACAGCGCGTTCATAGCCCGTTATCCGAAACAGATAAAAGCAGGCACGGTGAGCGATGCCTTGGTACAGTACGAAGATATTCTGCCTACGATGATTGACCTGGCCGGCGGCGAACCGGTGGAAGGCCTCGACGGCATGAGCTGCCTCGATGTGCTTCGCGGAGACAAGGTGGAACACCGTCAGTGGGCCTACGGCATTCACAACAACATTCCTGAAGGCGAAGCCTATCCCATACGCAGCATTCAGGACAAACGCTACAAGCTCATTGTCAACCTCACGCCCGAGGTGAACTATCACTGCAAGTACGTCACCGAGCCGGGCAGTTCCATGTGGAAGTCGTGGCTTGAAACGGCCAAGAACAATGCGGATGCACAGCGGCTGGTAAACGGTTATCTCACGCGTCCCGCCCTTGAACTTTACGACCTGCAGGAAGACCCTTGGGAACTGAACAACCTGGCCGACCGCCCCCAACATGCTGACCGTATAGCCACCATGCGCGAGGCCCTCGAGGCATGGATGCAGCAACAGGGCGACCGCGGGACACTTATGGACACGCAGAACCCTGAAGACCCGGCCCTGAAGACTCCGGTCGCCATCAACTCGCTGGAAGACATAGACCACTTGGTGCGGGCCGACATGAACGGCAATTTCTACCTGGCCTGTGACATTGAAATACCCGAAGGAACCAAATGGGTTCCTATCGGGGCTTCAAGTGCGGACGATGCCGACCCCGACCGTTTCCGTGGCATATTCGATGGACGCGGACACAGCATCAAGGGATTGACGAACACCACGGGGACGGCTTTCAAGGGATTTTTCGGACGCATGGATAACGGTACGGTGAAAAATCTTGACCTGATAGGTGTCAACATAAAAGGAGCCGCTCCCACTGGCGGTGTCACCGGGGCTATGATAGGGGCAAGCACTATACAAGGCGTGTCGGTGACAGGCTACATAGAAGCGCCGACCGAAGCCGGCGGACTGGTGGGACGTGTAGCGCGCGACCCGAACCACACCGACTACAACCGCATATACGACTGTTATGTCAATGCCGAAGTGAAAGCCACGAGCTTGAGCACCAACCTGCTGAACAACCCTTCGTGTGCAGGTGGCATAGTCGGGCTCATCCATTCCAACGACGGAACCAGTGTGGCCAAGCTCGACCTGCAACGGGTCTACTTCACCGGCAAGGTGTCTTCCGCCCAAATGACGAACAACGCGGGCAACGCCGCCGGCATACTGGCCATTACACAGGAAAACCATTCGGTGCGCATGAGCGAGGTGCTGTGTCTGGCCAATGAACTCACCGCGCACACGCCCAACTTCTTCTACAGCCGCCGCCTTTCCAACCCGGTCTACATAGAGCACATGGACAAGCTATACGTGCGTGAAGAACTGAAGCTGACCTATGCCGGCGATGGCGGGGTAGGTGTGCAGATTCCGGCCGGCAAGGTCGACACGCTTCCCGACGCCGTTTTCCGCACCGCCGCTTTCTACCGTGACCACCTGTCGTGGGACATGGACAATGTGTGGATTATCAACGAAGGCGAATATCCTGTGTTGAGGCGCGGGGAGCAGTTGCCCACACAGTTGCCTTCTGATGTTGCCGATGGCCGCTATAAAATAGTGTCGTCTGCCGATGGCATCGACATTCAGCTCGCCGGCTCCTTTTCGGTCGATGTGTATGACCTGGCCGGCACACTCATCAAAAAGCTGGACACGGCCCGCGACCGGGCTTTCGTCCCGACGGGCAAGGGAATGTATGTGGTCCGGCTCGCCGACGGACAGAACCGCTACGCCGACAAGGTGATGGTGTACTGATGCCGTGAACCATATGAAAACCGGTACCCGCGCGCTTCAAATGGCGTACGTACGCCATTTTATTTTCCTGCGTACGCGCTCCGGTTTTTCTGCCGGTGTGTGCGGCCCGGCATGCGCATTTTGCAAAAATACCCCCTGATAATGCACAAAATTACCTCCTTTTGACATCATAGTACTATTATTTGCTTCTGTAGTGCTATTCTGTATAAAGAAAAATGTTTTACTTTGAATGCCGGGAAACAAGTTTGAACGGACAAATCTTTTTGCATATGGACAACAACCTGTTTTTGGGAACTCTTGGTGCGCTTGCTGCCGTCGGTTCGCTCACGGCGGCCGAACGTCCCAACATTGTAATCATATACACCGACGACATGGGCATCGGTGACCTCTCCTGCTACAACAGCGGCTGGGTGACGACTCCGAACATCGACCGTCTCGCTGCCGAAGGACTTAAATTCAACCATTACTATACGGCCTCGCCGGTGAGTTCGCCCTCGCGGGTGGCCCTCACCACGGGCATGCGTCCCACCGAGTGGGGCATCAACACCTTCCTGCACGAGCGGGCGGGCAACGCACGCTGCGAACAGCTGGACTATCTCGATGCCTCGGCTCCCTCCATGGCGCGTTCGTTGAAAGAAGTAGGCTATGCCACGGCGCACATAGGCAAGTGGCACATGGGCGGCGGACGCGATGTGGACGATGCACCGCAGATACCGCTCTACGGATTCGACGAATATGTGTCGACTTACGAAAGTCCCGACCCCGACAAACTCATTACGGCCTCCAACTGGATATGGAGCAAGCAGGACAGCATCAAACGCTGGGACCGCACGGCCTATTTCGTGGACAAGGCCCTCGACTTCATGGCACGCCACAAGGGCGAACCGTGTTTCGTCAACCTGTGGCCCGACGACATGCACGACCCGTGGATTCCCGCCGCCGAGTTCTTCGACGACAAGCCGAGCTGGAAGAAGCGTTCCAACTTCACGGCCGTGCTCGAGGAATATGACCGGCAGATAGGCCGCTTCATCGACGGCCTGAAGGCCATGGGCGAATGGGAAAACACCCTGATCATATTCACCAGCGACAACGGTGCGTTGCCCACGTTCGACCAGCTGCGCACCAACGGGCAACGCGGTTCCAAGGTGAGCCTGTACGAAGGCGGCGTGCACATGCCGTTCATCGTGTGCTGGCCGGCGGAAATAGAGGCCGGCGAGATAGAGGATGAAACCGTGCTGTGTTCGGTCGACCTCTTCCCCTCGTTGTGCACGATTACGGGAGCCCGCATGCCGAAAGGTTTCAACTATGCAGGCGAGGACATGAGCCGTGCCCTGCTCGGCAAGAAGGCCCAGCACCGCAAGACGGACCTCATGTGGGACTTCGGACGCAACCGCTACTTCGGCCGTCCGCCTCAGCCCCACCACCAGAGCCCGCACCTGGCCATCCGCCGGGGCGACTACAAGCTGCTGGTCAATTCCGACCGCACCCGACTCGAACTGTACGACATACGGAAAGACCCGAACGAGACCACCAACATGGCCGGCCGCCATCCGAAGCTGTGCAAGGAGTTGAGCGACAAGGTCATTGACTGGTATTTCTCGAAAAGGGTGGTGAGAACTGAAGTTGGAAACGATAAATAGACGTGTAGTGAAAGGTAAAAAGTTTATGTTGTTATTCCTTCTGCTGTGCCCGGCCGGTGTGTTCGCGCAGCATTATGTGTTGAAGGAAAATGTTTCGTATGTGGCCGCCGACGAGCCTAATGCCTATCGCCGCGAGCGTTGCAGGCTCGATGTGTATTATCCGGAAGGCCGGTCCGGATTCCCCACGGTGGTGTGGCTGCACGGAGGAGGTCTTGAAGGCGGCTCGAAGCACATTCCGGACGAACTCAAGCGGCAGGGCATCGGGGTGGTGGCCGTCAACTACCGCCTCAGTCCCCGTGCGCAGCATCCGGCCTATATTGCCGATGCAGCCGAAGCCGTGGCCTGGACGCTCAGGCACATCGGCTCGTATGGAGGCGATGCGGACAAGATATTCGTGGCCGGACATTCGGCGGGCGGCTACCTCGCCCTCATGGTGGCGCTGGACAAGTCGTACCTGGCTGCCTGCGGTGTGGATGCCGACCGGCTGGCCGGCATTGTGCCGGTGAGCGGACAGACCGTCACACACTTCACCATACGCAAGGAGCGGGGACTGGACAACCGCATCCCGCTGGTCGATGCCTATGCGCCCTTGAACCGCGCGCGGAAAGTGCCTTTCCCCGTGCTGCTTGTCACGGGCGACCGCCGGCTGGAAATGACCGCCCGCTACGAGGAAAACGCCCACCTCGAAGCTGTTCTGCGTTCGCTGGGCAATGACAGGGTGACACTTTATGAACTGCAGGGCTTCGACCACGGCACGGTGCTGGGCCCGGCCTGCAGGTTGCTGACGGAATGGGTGAAGAAAACGGCGGAATAGAAAGAGATGGAAACGACCTGAGAGCTGTGGAAACAGACGGGGTACCGCAGGTTTCTCCCTGGTGGTAGGCAAAAGTAAAATGAAGAGGAAAGAAAAAGAAATGTTGAATCAAAATATGTACAAGGTTTGAAAAAAATGCAAAAGAATATCAGGACCATCGTGCTTGCCGTACTGTCGCTTACGGCAGGCATTGCCGAGTTGAGTGCACAGTCGGCCATTTATGCTTGTGGACACATACGTCGTAACCGCACCACGGCGATAGCCAACTTGAAGAATTCGGGTTACACCACGGCCATTCTGTTCAATGTGGATGTCGCTCCCGATGGGACGCTTATGACCGACTATGACTGGAACAACCAGCGGCCGGCCGAGGCGGGAGGAATCATATGTAAAGACGGAGAGTATGTGTTTGGCGAGTATCAGCCACATTATGTGTCCGACATCAAAAGCCTGCTTGCCGAACCGACGAGCATCAACCGCATTGAAATCTGCATCGGAGGCTGGGGAAACGGGGCTTATGGAAATATACATAAGTTGATTGAGGCTGAAGGCACCGGCGAGGAAACGACGCTGTACCGCAATTTCAAGGCATTGAAAGAAGCCATACCCGAAATTGTGGCGGTGAACAACGACCAGGAGCAGGACTATAACCTGGAAACGGCGGTGGCCTTTCACCGCATGATGGCGGAATTGGGCTACAAGCCGACCGTTGCCCCGTACATGAACCGCGACTATTGGCGCGACCTGGTGGCGCAGCTCAACGAAACGCCCGGCACCTGCGAACTGGTCTATCTGCAAACCTACGGAGGGGGAGCGGGTAACAATCCGGCCGACTGGAAGGTGTTCGGCGACATACCCATGTACATTGGCTTCGACTGTGAGGCCAGCGGAAACTTGGGTGAAATGCAGCAGAAGTTTGAACGGTGGCGCGACAATGACGGTGTGGCCGGGGGCTTTCTTTGGAACTACAACAGCGAAGCGCGCAACGTGAACGAGTGGGCGGCTGCCATCAACCGTATTTTCAAGCCAAGATCGACCACCCAACCTGCAGCTACGTTCTATCAGGACATAAACTACGGCGGATATGCCGTTTCGTTGCCCGAAGGCACCTTCACGCAAGCCGACATGGCCCTGTATGGGCTCAAGGCGAAAGACATAACCTCTTTTAAAGTGAACGATGGCTATAAAGTGACGCTGTACAGAGGAACGAACCTGAACGGTCAGTCCAAGTCGTGGACCGGTTCGGTCGATTGGATTGGAAGCGACTGGAACGACCAGGCATGTTCCATGATCATTGAGCGGGAAAGCTCTTTGGTCAACCGGCCGGAAGCTGCCGGCACAACGCTTCGGGTTGTGTTGGATGCCCCAGGCAACAGGCTCACGGTCAGCGGAACCGCAGGCTCCGAGGTGGTTTTGTTTTCCATGCAAGGTGAAAAGGTATGTTCTGCCCCAGTATCTGGCTGTGGCGATACCACTGTCGATGTGTCATCGCTGTCGCACGGGGTTTACGTGGTGAGGTCGGGTGACCGTTTTGCCAAAATCATGAAACGCTGAAAACGTTTTGCCGGCAGTTTGAAGAATGAGAATGAAACAAGAACAAAATAAGTTTTAATTAAAAAGTACGAAAAACATGAAAGGAAAAGTTTTGCTGCTCGCGGCCGTATGCGGAGTGAGTGGAGTTTTTGCCCAGTGGTCGCCTCAAGGTGACAAAATCAAGACGAAGTGGGCCGAAGAAATCGATGTGAACAATGTGTTGCCGGAGTATCCGCGTCCCATCATGGAACGCTCCGACTGGAAAAACCTGAACGGCTTGTGGGACTATGCCATCAAACCTGTGGGGCAGGCCGAACCTGCTGCCTACGATGGCAAGATACTCGTGCCGTTTGCCGTAGAGTCGAGCCTGTCGGGAGTCATGAAACGCCTGGGCAGTGAAAACGAACTGTGGTACCGTCAGACGTTTACCGTGCCTTCTGCTTGGCGCGGAAAAAACGTGTTGCTGCATTTTGGTGCGGTGGACTGGAAGGCCGAAGTATTCGTGAACGACATTAAGGTGGGCATGCATAAGGGGGGATACACACCGTTCTCGTTCGACATTACCCCTTACCTGAAAGGCGGCAGCCAGGAACTGGTTGTCAAGGTGTGGGACGGTACGGACGAAGGCTATCAGCCGCGCGGCAAACAGGTGAACAAGCCGGAAGGCATCTGGTACACCCCCGTTTCGGGCATCTGGCAGACCGTGTGGTTGGAACCGGTGGCCGAAAAGCATATCGAACGTGTGGTGACCACCCCCGACATCGACATGAAGCAGTTGCGCGTGCAGGTGGCTACGCAAGGCACTTGTGCCGCCGACATTGTGGAAGTGATGGTGAAGGATGGCGACGCCGTGGTGGCCCAGGCGAAAGCAGCAGCCGGCCAGTGCATGGAAATAGCCATGCCCGACATGAAGCTGTGGTCGCCCGAAAATCCGTTCCTGTATGACCTGGAAGTGCGCCTTTATGCCAAAGGCAAACTGCAGGATCAGGTGAAGAGCTATACGGCCATGCGCAAGGTGTCGACCAAACGCGACGCCAACGGCATTGTCCGTCTGCAACTGAACAACGAAGACTACGTGCACTTCGGACCCCTTGACCAGGGCTGGTGGCCCGACGGTCTTTATACCGCTCCTACGGATGAAGCGCTGTTGTATGACATACAGAAGACGAAAGACTTCGGGTATAACATGATTCGCAAGCACGTGAAGGTGGAACCCGCCCGCTGGTACACCTATTGCGACCGCATAGGTCTGCTTGTATGGCAGGACATGCCCAACGGCGACCGCTCGCCCCAGTGGCAGAACCGCCAGTATTTCAACGGAAGCGAACAGGTGCGCACCGCCGAGTCCGAAGCCAATTACCGCCGCGAGTGGAAGGAAATCATGGACTACCTGATGCCCAACCCCTCGGTTGTGGTGTGGGTGCCGTTCAACGAAGCCTGGGGACAGTTCAAGACTCCCGAAATCGTAGCCTGGACCAAGGCCTACGACCCCTCGCGTCTGGTCAATCCGGCCAGTGGAGGAAACCACTACCGCGTGGGCGACATGCTTGACCTGCACAACTATCCGGGACCGGAAATGTACCTCTACGACGCCGAACGTCCCACCGTGCTGGGCGAATACGGCGGCATCGGCCTGCCCTTGAAAGACCACCTGTGGCAGCCCGACCGCAACTGGGGATACGTGCAGTTCAAGAACTCGAAGGAAGTGACCGACCAGTATGTGGAATATGCCGAACAGCTGATCAAGCTCATCAAGAGCGGATTCTCGGGAGCGGTCTACACACAGACTACCGACGTGGAAGGCGAAGTGAACGGCCTCATGACGTATGACCGCAAGGTCATCAAGCTTGAAGAAGACCGTCTGAAAGCCATCAACAAAAGCGTGTGCGATGCGCTGAAAAAATAAAAAGACATGACAAGGAACTGTCCGGAAAAAGCCGCGTCCGCTTTTTCCGGTCGGTTCCTTCCTTGTTTATAATAAGGAAACCTGTTTTATAATAAGAATCAATTCAATGTGAAAATGAAGCGGAGTCATACATTTGGAGTCATGCTGTTGTTTTCGGTGTTGTTCTTGACATGTTTCAATGCATGCAGGGATGAAGAAACCGATTATGGTACGTTAGCCATTGAGGATATAACAGCTTTGCCGGTGGGAGAAAGCCGTGAAATCAAGGCTTCCTTTTCCAAACCTGAATTTGTAGAAGATATCGTTTATACGTTTAAAGGCGAAGACATTTCGATAGAGGGAAATGTCGTTTATGCACGTAATGCCGACAAGACCGTGATGGTCATGGCTGAAACCAGCCATCATTCGGCCTCATTTACGGTGAAGACCGTCTCTGCATTGACATCGGATGACAAACTTACGATGGAGAATGTCAATGCATGGGTGGGGTATCCGGCTTCGCAGATGTTTCCGAAATTGAACGGGCAAGACATATCCGACAGGTTGCTGGGATATACCTATGATAAGACTAAATTGGAAATAGATGCTCAGACGCATACGGTCAAGGCACTTGAACCGGGGCGGCATACGGTGACGGTATCCGCCGGAAGCGGCATACCTTCGTTCATATTCTTCGTAAACGCTTATGAGGTGGATAAATCGGGAGAAAAATACAACACATCTCCATACGACTCATATGCGAAAGAACTGGAAGCCAAGTGGAAGGCTGATGGTACCGATGCTGTTACCACGGTGTTTATAGGAGACTCGTTTTTCGATGTACGTTATTTCTGGACTGACTTTTATGCCACGTATTGGGGCAAGGATGCTTTGTGTTTCGGCATTTCATCGGCCACTTCGTACGACTGGGAGGTTTATCTTGATGGTTGGTTTGGTCGTATCCAACCGCGCAATGTTGTGATGCATATAGGCACGAACAACATATATGATGATTTCGAAAGCGAAGAGGAAGCCGTGTTGTCATTACAAAGGATGTTTGTGCTGATGCACGGTCGCATGCCCGCCACGAAGGTCTATTACTTTGGCATTTCGCAACGGAACTACGATGCGGAGAAAATAGCCTTGGTAGCTCGTGTGAACGAACAGATGAAATCATGGTGCGAAGAGCGGGATTGGATAACATATATGGACACTCCCTCAAAACTCACCGCCGACATGTTGCGTGATGGCATTCATCCGAAGTTGGAATACTACTCGGTGTTTACCGACGAACTGGCTCGGACTGATATCAATATGGCAGATAAGGACATGCCGGATGATATGAGCGACATTACTCGCACGGTCGGACAGCTGATAGGCGACAATGTTTCACCGCTCATGTACAAGGGTGCTCCTTTGGCAGATCATTACGTGCTTGAGGGCAAAATCGATATGACCGAAGCAGGCAGTAATCCTCATTTGTGCTTCAGTTTCAAGACCGGCGATTATTTTGCCTACCGCATGTTGTTGTGGGATGCCAACACCGAAGGTCTGTTCCGGGTAGGCTATGCCTATAATGGGCAGCATGTCAACGGAATCGGAGAGGAGAATGTTCCCGCATACCGTCTGACACCAGGAGAAACCCTGATGCTTGATTTCAAGCTGGCTATGGCGGACAATAATGCTTGTCTGTCCATCAATGGCGAGCCGGTGCTGTTTTTTGTTAATGCGACCGGAACCGGGACTCATGAAAGTTTGGGTATCAGTACCGAACATTTGGGATGCCGGGTGCATGCTTTGACTGCTGTCACTCAAAAAGCGGATGGCGAAGAATACGAAAAAGCCATGGAGCCGCTGCGTGAAATAATGGAAACCCATGCCGGCAAACCTGCTGGTGCATATAGGTTGTGAACCGTTGGAAAACATAGGAAACGAGATACGGAAGAATAACTGCATGCCGCATATGGGGGATTCCCCTTGATGCAGACATGCCGTTCTTGAAACGACAAACCAATAAAACAACTGCATTTATGAAACAATTCTATCCCTTCCTGCTGTTGCCGGCCCTGCTGTTGGCGGCCTGTGCAGGAAAGACGACAAGCAAAGAGCAGCGCGTCTATGCCAATCCGGTAGTGGCCACGAGCCTGCCCGACCCGACCATTATCCGGGCCGAAAACGACACGTTCTACCTGTATGCCACGGAGAATATCCGGAATCTCCCCATCTACAAGTCGGCCGACCTGATTGACTGGACCTTCGTGGCCACGGCCTTTACCGATGAAACCCGTCCCGACTTCGAGCCGGAAGGCGGCATCTGGGCCCCCGACATTAACTTCATCAACGGCAAGTACGTGCTCTATTACTCCATGTCCGTGTGGGGAGGCGAGTGGACCTGCGGTGTAGGGGTGGCCACGGCCGACGCTCCCGAAGGACCTTTCACGGACCACGGCAAGCTGTTCCGCAGCAACGAAATCGGGGTGCAGAACTCGATTGACCCCTTCTACATCGAAGAAAACGGAGAAAAATACCTCTTTTGGGGCAGCTTCCGGGGCATATACGCCATCCGCCTGTCCGACGACGGCTTGTCGCTGGCCGAAGGCAGCAAGCCCCAGCGTGTGGCCGGAACCGCCTTCGAAGGCACCTACATCCACAAGCACAACGGCAAATACTACTTCTTTGCCTCGGTCGGCTCGTGCTGCGAAGGGGTGAACAGCACCTACCGCCTGGTTGTAGGACGTTCGGACAGCCTGTTCGGACCCTATGTGGACAAGACCGGAAAGGACATGCTTGACAACGGCTTCACCGTGGTGATTGACAAGAACGAACGTTTCGTGGGCAACGGCCATTGCTCGGAAATCGTGCAGGACGCTGCCGGCGACGACTGGATTCTCTATCACGGCGTCGATGTGCAGAACCCCGAAGGACGCATGCTGTTTATGGACAAAGTGAACTGGGACGCCGACGGATGGCCCTATGTGGAAGGGGGAAGCCCCTCGTTCGAGTCGGCCGTGCCGCAATTTTAAGGAAAATAGAAAACCGATATGAAAAAAAGCATTGTTTTTGTAATGGCAATCTTCGCCCTCCTCTCTTGCGCGAAGAAAGAAACGTGTACGACCTATTCCAACCCGTTGGACGTGGAATATGGCGACCCCTTTATCCTGCATGCCTCCGACGGCCGCTTCTACATGTACGGCACTTCGGGCGACCAGGGATTCAAGGTCTATTCGTCCGACGACATGGTCAGCTGGACCGACGAAGGCATGGTCTATCACGGAGCAACCCCCGAATCGTGGACGCTCGACTGTTTCTGGGCCCCCGAGGTGTATGAACGCAACGGCAAGTACTACCTCTTCTTCAGTGCCAACTGGAAGGAAAACCCCACCAACGAAGGCGAGAATTTCCGCATTGGTTATGCCGTGGCCGACAAGCCCACCGGGCCCTTTGTCGAAGAACTGGCACGCCCCGTGTTCGACCCCGGCTATCCCATTATCGATGCCAACCTCTATTTCGACGATGAAAACGGGAAAGTCTACATGTACTACTCCCGCTGCTGCTACAAGCATGCCGTGGAAAGCGAAATAGCCGACTGGGCGAAAGCGCAGGGATGGTTCGACTCGGTTGAGGAAAGCTGGGTGTACGGCGTCGAGCTGAAGCCCGACTTCTCGGGCGTGATAGGCGAACCGGTGCTCATGCTCCGCCCGCCTTTCAGCATGGACGACAAGCAGGCCGAGTGGGAAAGCCGTTCGGTGACCGCCCGCGAAGTGAACCGCCGCTGGACTGAAGGTTCGTATATTTTCAAGCACGGCGATACATTCTATATGATGTACTCGGCCAATTTCTTCGGCGGACAGCATTATGCCGTCGGATACGCCACGGCCGACAACCCCATGGGCCCCTTCACCAAGGCGGCCAACAACCCCGTGTTGCAGAAAAACACGGCCTCGGGAGGCCAGGTCACCGGCACCGGACACAACATGGTGCTCACCATGAACAACGGCGACCGCTATTGTGTGTATCATGCCCGCACCACCGCCACCGGCGATGAACGGGTGGTGTTCATCGACCGTTTGCGCATTACCGACGACGGCCTGCTGGTGGTCGACGGCCCCACGACCGACGAACAGGAGGTGTGCCTGAAAAAGTAAACCCAAAACCGATGACCGGTTAGAAAGCAGGGGCGGTGAAACCGTGGTTTCACCGCCCCTGCTGTGTGTTTGTGAGGCGACTGTACAGGGGAATGAATGCGGTGAAAAATACTATAGAAAGTGTCGCAATCTTCTATAGTATTTATCCCGAAATACTATAGAAGAACGGGTCGTTTTCTATAGTATTTTTTGTCGTACAGGCCTGTGTGTTTTGTGCCATATTGGCAGTGGTTTTTCGGATTATTTCCGCTTGCAGAATTCGGATGGCGACAGTCCGAATGTAGATTTGAATGATTTGCTGAAATAGGCAGGGTCGTTGAATCCGACCTTGTAGGCCACTTCGGATATGCTATAGGAATCCGATTTCAGCATGTCGACGGCCATTTTCATGCGTATGTTTAGAATCAGTCTGTTGGGCGATACATCCGACAGCGCTTTTACTTTGCGGAAGAATTGTGCCCGGCTTACCCCTATTTCGGCCGCAATGTCGTTGATGGACAGTTCGGGGTCATCGATGCGCGCTTCCACTATGCGGAACAGTTTTTCCATAAAAGGATCGGTGGAGCTGACTTCGGCCACCGGTACATCCAGGGCCGTCATTTGATTGCTGAACAACTGGCGCAAATGGTTGCGGTTTTCAATCAGGTTCCTGATTCGCGCTTTCAGTAGCCCCGAGTCGAAAGGCTTTACGATATAATCGTCGGCAAGTGCTTCGTAACCTTCCTGTATGTTTTCATTCATGACCTTTGCTGTCAGCAGGATGACCGGAATGTGTGCGGTACTGATATTTTCCTTGATGTGATGGCATAGTTCTATGCCGTCCATGCAGGGCATCATGATGTCGCTGATGATGAGGTCGGGGATGCGTTCGACCGTGAGTGCCAGTGCTTCTTTTCCGTCGGAGGCTTCGATGACAGAGTATTCGGCTTGCAGCAGTGACACGATGTAGGCACGCAGTTCATCATCATCTTCGGCTACCAGAATCCAGATTTTGTTTTCAGACAGTATTTTGTCGGTATTCGTTTCGTTGGCAGGCTGCAATGTGCTTGGTTCCTGTTCGGATTCTTTTGTTGCAGGGGTGACAAATTCAGTGTGCGACTCATCGAAATGGAGTATGCCGAGTGGCAGTTCGATGAAGAATTCAGAACCTTGTCCTTGTGTGCTTTCGGCACGGATTGTTCCTTGATGCAGGTTCACGACGTATTTGGCCAGGTTCAGTCCGATGCCCGATCCCGGCATGCCGGCATGTTGTCCCTGGCTCACCTGATAGAACGGATTGAAAATGTCTTCCAGATGTTCGGCCGGAATGCCATCGCCGTTGTCTTTTACGGAGATGAGCAGGTGGGCATTCTGTTCCCATGCACTGAGGGTGATTTCGCCTTCGGGCGAGGTGTATTTGATGGCATTGGATAGGAGATTGAAGATGACTTTTTCCATCAGTTCCTTGTCGAACCATACGTTTTTGCCCCAATAGCGGTTCTGGTAGGTGAGCTTTATGTGTTTTTTGCGGGCCAGTTCGTTGAAGTTCTCTATTTGTTCGGAAAGAAAATCGTTTACGTCAACCTGGCTTATGCGCAGTTTCATGGCGCCGTGTTCCATTTTGCGTACGTCCATCAGTTGGTTGACGAGCAACAGCAGCCGGTTGGCGTTTTTGTGTATAAGGTTGATCGGGTAGCGGAATTTCTGCGGAAGTGAACCGTCTTTGGCCATGTCTTCGGCCGGCCCGGTGATGAGGGTCAGTGGGGTTCTCAGTTCGTGCGAGAATTTGGTGAAAAGTTCCAGCTTCATCTGATAGTACCGCTTGATATTGTCTTTTTCTATCTGGTTGATTTGTTGCTTGTATTTGGCCGTTTTCTTGTCGGAGTAGATTTGGAACATGAAGTAAATGATTCCGCTGGCCAGCAGGAAATAAAAGGCTTTGGCCCATCCGGTTCGCCACAAGGGAGGGAGTATGGTGATGGACACTTCGGTGATGTGTTCGCTCCAATGCCCCTCGTTGTTGCCGGCTTTTATTTTGAACACGTATTTTCCTTCGTGCAGGGTGGTGTACACCACTTCGTTGCGTTCGGTGACAGTCCATTCATCGTCTACTCCTTCAAGTTTGTAGCAATAGCGGTTTCCTTCGGGGAAAAAATAGTTGAGGGCGGAGAATCTGATTCGTAAAGAGGAATATTTGAAAGGTATTTTAATTCGTTTCAGGCTTTCGAAATTGTCGAAACGGTAATCCGCCCCTCCTTTTTCATTCAGGGAGGAAACGAGTGAGACGGTTACGTGAGGTGCTTCTGTGTTTTGTGTGAAGAGTTCGGGGTTGAAGGATGTCAGCCCGTTGCTGCCTCCTACATAATACAGTCCGTTTGAGGCTTTGAGGAACGCTTTTCGTGACACTTCTTCCAAAGGGAAGCCGGTTTGGTTGGTGTAATTGATGATGTTTCCATCGGCAGGGTTTATTTTTGATATGCCGTTGAGGGTTGTCACCCAGACATGACCGGTGTTTTCGTCTTCCGTGATGCCGCATATGGAGTTGTTGGCAAGTCCGTTTTCCGTGGTGTAGTGCAGACATTGCCTTTCTTCTTTGTTGCAGAGGAAGAGTCCGGAACCGTACGTTCCAATCCAAAGGTTGTAATGGCTGTCTTCAAACAGTATGTTGACGTTTTTGTTCTTCAGTTCTTCGTAGTTCATCTGATGGGCGGCGTTGTAGTGCTTCCGGTTCTGTTCGTCGTACGGATATTCCCACACGCCGCTGGTGCGGGTGCCTACCAGCATGTTGCCGTTGTTTCTCTGGAGAAGGTCTTGTGTGAGCATGAAGCTGGTGGTGTTGTTGATGTTGGTGGAAAGGAAACTGTTCAGTTCGCCGGACTGAGGCTGGTAGACGGAGAGTTCCTCTTCGGCTATCCACATGTTGCCGAGCCGGTCTTCGGCCATGCTGCGTACTTGCGAAGCTACCGGCAGGCCGACTTGTTTGACGATACTTCTGTTTCGGGTGTCGAACGCATACAGTCCTCGGTTGAGCAGGTACAGATAGAGCAGATTCTCTTTCTTGTTGTGATAGAGGGAGAACACTTCGGTTTTCTTGCCTTTGATTTGCAGTTGCGACTCCAGGTCAATGTGTTCCATGTGGTGGTCGGTCAGGTCTATGCAGCTCAGTCCGAATTCATGTCCAACCCATAGTTTTCCATCCTTTTCGACCAGTTCTCCTACAACGCCGTTTCCGGCAGGAAGTTGATGTAGGTTGAACCGGTAGCGGTTGGGGTTTGTGTATTTCACCCCTTTGCCGAATGTGCCGGCCCAAATGGCCTGTTGCCGGTCTTGATACAGGCACATGACGCGATAGCCTTGCAACAGGTCGGTATGCAGTCCGTCTACTATGTCAGGAAGGTATTGGAGCGTGTGTGTGTTGATGGCCAGCAATCCGTTGTCTGTCGCGAAAATCAGGGTAGAATCGTTGTATTCAATGATGTCGTGTATCTGTTCCTTGTCGAAGTTCAGCGTTTTGGGCAGGTCAATGTTGACTTGCCGCAGGCCGACGGCGTTGCTGTCATATTCGTAAATGTGGTTGCTGTCGGCACCGGCCCACACCCTTCCCGAACGGTCGCGATATATCTTGTATATCATGGGTCGTTTCTGGAAAGAGAGGCTTTCGTCAATCCATGTCAGATGGCCCGAATCCGTGTCGAACAGGGCCGTTCCTTTTCCCATCACTTCGAGCAGCAGCGTTTTTTGGTCGATGGCTCCCATGCTGTTGATGTATGCACCCGACAGTGCGTCGATTGTGCTTACTTCTTTGTTCCCGATGACATACAGTCCGTTCTTTGCGCTGACCCATATGCGGTCACGGTCATCGAACCATATGTTGGTGACAACCCCTTGCGGAATGGTGTTTTCCGGATAGTCGAGTTCAAGTTCGACGAATTGTTCGGTAAAGGGGTTGAACAGTGTAATCCAGTTGAATGTGCCAATCCATATCCGTCCCGCTTTGTCCTGGGTCAGACAGGTAATGTCGTTGCAGGAGACGGAGTTTATTTGTTCTATGTCGTAGTTGTAGGTGCGGAACTCGTAACCATCGAAGCGTACCAGTCCGTTGCGTGTTCCCATCCATATGTATCCCAACGTGTCTTGGCATACAGCTTTGACCGTGCTGTTGGGCATGCCGTCGATGACGGAATAGCTCTTGTAGGGAGACACATTGGCACATAGCCTGCCGGAAAGGAGAAAAAAAAGGAGAAAAATGATACGGGTACGCATGACGGTCGGAGTTTGTACAAAGGTAAGAAGAAAAAGGAGACAGGAAAAATGAACAGGCCGGGGGGCATGCCGTAATGTGTGGCTGGCGTGCTTCCTCCATTGCCGTTCTGTTTTCCTGTCTCCCTGCCGTTACATGATTATTTTTTCGCAATATGCCTTGCCGTTCATTTTTATGCTGAGTAGATAGCTCCCTTTTTCTGACAAAGGAATGACAAGACTCGTTTCATTTGTTCTTGCGGTGTGGAGAAGTGTGCCGTTCAGATGGTAGATACTGATATCGGCCTGACTTTCCAAACGACTTACGGTAACAGTTCCGTTGCTGGCGAAAACGGCGAACGGTCGGGCCGTCGGCAAGTCGAGACCGGTGCCGGGACCTTCGGCTGCATATTCGTAGGCGCCTATGTCAAATTTGCCGTTGCGGGGTTCTCCCATCAGGTCGTTGGCCGCAAAGGCGGTAAGCACGAGCGAGGCATTGTCGTATCCTTCCAGTTTGTTGGTCGGTGTGTTTGCTCCGGCATCGATAAGCGGCGAGTTCATTTGCAGTGTCCAGCAGGCCTTGCGCATTTCGTTGAGCTGTTCGTCGGTTGTGGCTGTTCCGGCGAAGGTTGTGCTACGGGTGAAGAGGGGGTTGTTGGTGTCTTCAGCTTCGTCTTGAATGGCTCCGGTAAGCAATACGGACATGACGTCCTGGTTTTTTTGCACTTCCTCTATCGTTGTCAAGCCGCTGGAGGCTGCCTGCAATGTGCCGTGAAAAGCAACACCATCGGCAAAAGGATAGGCCGTCACGTTGGCATTGTCTTTTCTGAATCGCAGGTTGTTGCTGTAATTGTTGTTGGCGGTTTCGTTGCCCCAGACTACAGTGTTGTACAGTTCTACATAGTCGCAGTCAAAAATGACGGCATTGTTGCTTTTGTTGTTGGCTATGGTGCATCCGATGATGCGGTTTACATGCTTGTTGCTGTCTCCGTTGTTGTGCAGGAAGATGGCTCCTCCGCTTGTGCCGGCGAAGTTGTTATATAGCACACAGTTTTCGATAATGGCTCCTCCTTTGGCAAAGATGGCTCCTCCTTGTGATTTGCTTCCGTTTATGGCCGAACAGTTTCTTATTACGGAGTTCTTGATGTATCCGGTCGGTGTGCCGGGCGTGTTGTCTTTTATGCCGTAAATGAGCAATGCGCCGCCAAATGCGTTTCCTGTTGCATCGACGGTGCATGTTTCAAACAGGCAGTTTTCCACGCCTCCGCCGGTCACATACAGTCCTCCGCCGTTAATGTTTCCGGTAGCCTTGGATGTCACATTACGGATGATGCAGTTGCGTATCAAGGCATTGTCTTTCACTTCTCCGCCGGCTGCTGAGGTTTTGGTGAGGTAGTTGTCTGATAGGGTCACTCCATCCAGCAGGGTTCCCTGGATGAGTTGGATGAGCTGAAATTGTGACGGTGTGTCGGCGCTGTTTCCGTGGCCTTTGAACTTGGTTTCGTTGACAAATTCCCAGCTTTCGGTCAGACCGTTGCCATCAAGGTCGGCCGTTGCCCGGTCGGCCGTTCCGGTTTCGGTTCCGGCAAAGCCTCCATAGAGATTTATGTTCAAATCCAATACAAGGGTTGCCGTATTTTCATACGTTCCTTTGGCCACCCACACTTCGTCTCCATCCTGCAGTTGGGGTAGTATGTTGCCCACAAAATCGGTGGAACCTTCGGGCAAGGTGATGACAAGGTGCTCATCATCGGATATTACGTTGGTCCAGGCAGTGTCGTCTGTATATAGCTTTACGTAGACGCGACGTGCGAAAGTTTGTGTTGAAAGAAGTGATGCGCAAAACAACACGCAGAAAGTGAAGATGTTCTTTTTCATGAGAATAATTTATTTATGTTTTTAGTTTTTACATTGACTTGAACCATTTTTGGTTCCATGAACTGTTTCCGGTGTGTACTTGTACCAGATAGAGGCCGGTGGGCAGGTCATTGGCCGGCACGGAACAACAACCGTTGGCCACGGCCGTATAGTGCTGCTGCACTGTACGGCCGGTTTCGCTGTAAATGGTAATCTGTGCCTGTCCATAGGTGGGTATATTCCGGATTTCGAGCAAGTCGCCTTGCTGCAGACATTCTAAGGGCTTGTCTTTTCGATGTTGTTCCATTCCGCTGGCCGGTGGGGGCAGCGGGTCATCCCAATGCAGCAGAGTCGGTTCATCGGCCGTGTTGTATATGTATACAACGTCGGCCTTGTCGGCCTGCCGGGCGTAAGGCGAATCATACAGATATCCGTTGCCCAACTGCTGCACGGTGTTGTTGATGATGTATTGTCCGGCATACTCTTCCGTTGGCGGAAAGAATGTGATATCGAGTACGTCACCATCGATGGTGGTGAAGCGTACCTGGGGCCAGTCACTGTCATAGTTGAGGGTTTCCACACGGGTCGTTGCGTTGAGCTTGTCAAGGAACTTGTCGAGTTCCTCTTCCATGTCGGCTCCTTTCAGGTCATCGGTTATTTCTGTTGCCTGCAATATCCAACTGCCTTTGCGGGTGTTCTGAAAATCCTTGAACATGAGAACATCGCATCCGGGTACGCTGAACGGCAGTCGTGGAGATATGACATAGGGTTCCAGGGTTTTGAAGGCGAACATCATGCTGCCCGTATGGCACAGCACCCAGTCGTTCTCTATGTTCTTGCGCAGCTTGATTCCGGTGTTCGTAAATGGGACATAGAGCTGGTAGTATTTTCCGTTCAAGTAGCTTGTCGGTACGTTGGTAATGCCGACAGCCGCCCCTTTGTATTGCAGCACCCTGTGATATGGATTTTCGCCATATCCCACTGCGTTGTGGTTTACCTCGTCGGTGGGACGTTCGGGGTTGTCCTGGCATACCGAAAAATAGCATTGGTCTGTGGCCAGGTCGCTGTGCCAGGCCAGATATGTACGCTTTGTTTCCTTGTATGTGTACAGGCTGGCGGCTTTGTCCAGGTCATAAGGTATTTCCGTTTGGGTGGCCAGACCGTAGTTTTCGCTTTGCCAGGTGTAACGGTAGTATTTCCATTTTTCGGTGATGCCGTTGCTGGCACTCACAACCTTGTCGTCTATGTAGCTGCGGAACTCATAGGGGAATGTCTTGCGCGCTTCCGCATCAAAGATTTCCTGCATGGGGCGGAATTTGCCCTTGTATGCAACCCAAAAAAGGAAGTCGGCGTAGTTGTTGCTGTCGCTTGTGCAGTTGCTGTCCATGATCATGCTGTTCGTCGGATTTCCGAAATAAAGCCATGCAAGGGCGGTCGCCCGTGAATTTGCCGCGTAGGGGCCTGCCACCAGATGGCTCCAGCCTTTTGCCCGTGGCGGATTGGCCACGTACAGGCCTTTGTTCCACGCGCCGATCATGGATGCCAGCATTTGCTGGTACACGACATATGCCTTTTGCTGTATTTCCTCGTCTTCTGCATACTCCATCAACATGCGGATGTACATGGTGTTCGATGGCAGGTAAATGAAGGCATCCATTTCCTCGCAGTTGTTGTGGTAAATGTTGTTGAGTACATTGAGTATCCGCGGACGGTTGTATTCGCGCACCTGCACTGCGTTCTTGCCGTTCAGGTCGGTGAAGTCGCTCCACTCCTGCGAGGCAAGGAATCCGGCCGTGTAGCGCATCATGTCGAGATTCAACGTGCTCACGCTTCCCCGTTTGTTGAAATCAATGCTTTGCAGGAACTGTTTCATCATGCGGATGAGCGTGCCAGGCAACTTGTCCTTGCATAGAAAATAGCCGTGGATGGTCATGTGGGCATAGAAGTCAATGTCCGAACCGGTGACCGAAGCGGGGTTTGAGGCCACGGCCGAGTAGAGTGTCTGTAGTTGTTCGAGTGCCCGTTCCGTATCCACTCCTTTGTAAAGGCGTGCCCACAGGTAGGCCGATGTGTACTTGATGTTGACCGAACCGGTGTAAGGGTCTATGTCGTTCACCATGCAGTCGATGAGCGACTCGCAACGCTCGTCAAACGTGTTTCCTGTCAGTGTGAACCGTTCGGCATGCACAGGCATGCACCACCAGAGTGTGAAACTGAGCAGTAGGGGGAAAATAGCTTTCATGTATTTCTGTTTGTTGAAAGGCCGGCAGCTGAGGTAGAAGAAAGCCCCTGCTGCCGGCAGTTCATGTTTGTGGTTTACAATATCACTTTTTCGCTGTAAGTGCGGTTGCCTGTGGTCAGGCTAACGATGTAGAATCCCTGTTGGTCCACGTCGAGCGTAGCTTTGCTTCCTTCGGTGAAGGTTGTGGAAACCAAGGTTCCGTTTGCTGTGTACAGGCGGATGGTGGCAGGAGATTCCAGACCTGTGATTTCGATGCGGTTTTCACGTGCCAGAATCTTGTGGTTCGATTGCATGACAGAGGGTGCACTGTTGGGGCCAATGACATATTCTACTCCATATTCATACGCACCGATATCGAATTTTTCACCCACGTTGCGTTCGGCTCCCAAGGCATCTTTTCCGGAGAAAGAGGCTACGGTGACGGCTTGGTCGTAGCCTTCGATTTTGTTCGATGGTTCGTTCAGTCCGGCATCGATGAGCGGCGAGCCTTCTTTCAGGGTGTAATTGGCCTTGCGGATGTCAGCCAGGTCGGTTGCGCTTATGGCGGCTCCTATGAACGATACGGGTTGTGTGAACAAGGGGTCGACTCCTTCATCGCCTTCAATCGGTGTGCCGATGCCGTCGAGCGAAACCAGCATGATGGGGTTGAAGTTCGCGTTCTTGTTGTGTTCGGGGTTTTGTATGAATCCGTTGAAGGCGATGCCGTCCAGATAGGGGTAGGCATTTGATGTCGAATTGGCGAACAGACGTATGGTGTTTTGGTAGTCTTCGGCCACAGACGGGTATACCTTGTGGCTGTTGCTCCACATCACCGTGTTGTATATTTCAACATAGCCGCCTTCCGAAATGCAGGTGCTCGGAGTCCCTTCCACTGCCGGGGTGGCATTGTTGACCATGGTGCAGTTGATGATGCGGTTCACCTGTCGGCCTTCGTCGCCTTTCTTGTGGAAATAGAACGCCCCGCCCGTGTGGGATGCCTGGTTGTTGCAAACGACGCAGTTTTCAATGAGCGCTCCGTTTTTGCCGAAAATGGCACCGCCGCGTCCCATATTGCTCCCTTCACCGGCCGTGCAGTTGCGGATGACCGAGTTCTTTATGTAGCCGGTAGGTTCCAGGTCGAGGGTGTTGTCGTTCGTACCATAGATGTGAATGCCTCCTCCCTGTACGGTCAGGGTACTGGCCGGGTCGCCTATTATGGCCTTGCAGCTTTCAATGAGGCAGCTTTCTACCTGTCCGCCGGTCACATACAGGCCGCCGCCGTA
This sequence comes from uncultured Porphyromonadaceae bacterium, assembly GCA_949285425.1. Taxonomy (GTDB): domain Bacteria; phylum Bacteroidota; class Bacteroidia; order Bacteroidales; family Paludibacteraceae; genus QVMH01. The sequence continues at coordinate 1,546 of CASEAJ010000006.1, read as the reverse complement.
AATGGTCTTGGCAAATTCGGTGGTGACATCGCGCACAATGCAGTTGCGCATGAGTGAGTTGATGGTGCCCCCTGCGGCCCGTTCGGCTCCGGTGTAGTAGTTGTCCGAAAGAGTAACGCCGTCAAGCACCGATTCGTTGCCTATTTGCACCAACTGGAAGTCGGAGGCATTTTCACGGCTGTTGCCTTTGCCGCGGAAGTTCGTCTCGTTGACAAATTCCCAAGGTTCGGTCAGTCCGTTTTTCGTCCTTGTCGGTTACGGCCCGTTGTTCGGGTGCGGTTTCTGTTCCTGCAAACCCGCCGTACAACCGGATGTTGCCATATTGGAGTCCGGCGTTTTCATCGTTGTAGAGTGTCACTTTCGCACTGTTGTTGTAGGTGCCTTTGGCCACCCATACTTCATCGCCCGGACGCAACTGTACGAGGACATCCTTTGCAAAGTCGCTCGAACCTTCGGGCAGGGTGATGACTACATTGTCGAAATCTTCGGCCACATGGTTCCATGCCGTAGCATCGGAAGCGAGGCGCACATATACGCGCCGTGCAAATGTGTTTGTCGTTCCCAGCAATATGCTTGCCAGCACACAAAGAGAAAATAGTCTTGTTTTCATAACACGTTGTTTTAGTGGTTTAATGATATAATTTGTTTGGTTTTGTTCTTTCATTTCAACACAGGGATTATCTTGTCCGACAGTTCGTCGGCATACGAGTGCACCATGTCTTCATAGAAGTCGCGTTCGCTGAAGCGTTCGTCCGTCAGTTCCCATGCGGCACAGCACCAGTAGCGGTACGTACCCTGTTCGTCGGGCTTGAGCCGGGCGCACCAGGAAGTTGTGATGCCGGGACCGTTTTTCGGAGCCTCGAACGTACTGTCGAAGTTCTCTCCAGCAATCAGCAAACTCATGCCCATGTACCATTCCTTGTCGTAGGTCTGTTTGTCGTGCGTACTCATTAACTGATAACGGCCGGCTTGTTCAAAGGTATAGGGCTTGTCGTTGAAGTTGTTCACAATGCCGGTGACCAAGGCACAGCCTTCGGGCAGTGTCGAGGTGGTAATGGTGTTCTCATATCCGAACTTGCCGGGCCAAATGGTCATGGTTTCATGCACGTCGGTTTTGCCCATCCCTGTGTCCCAGCCGAGGAAATCGAGACGGAAAATGCTGCGTACCGGGCCGTTGGCAACCACGGTGTAAAGGGTCGAGTCGACGTTGTCCGTCCGTTCTGCACGCAAGACACCGAGACGCACCAGACTGTCGGGAGTCTGCAAGGCCAAACCTCCTAATCCAACGGAGTTTGCCCCGCTCATGATGTCGCGTCCCCATGCGTTGAGCACGTGGTAGGTGTCGCCCGGTGTCCCGTCGGCACGGATGCCCACGGTGTCGAGCACCAGGTCACTGGTGCGCTTACCGAACACGTCACGCACATTACGTCCATCGAAGTAGTGGCGGAATCCCATTTTGTCATTTTCCCAGGCGGGCCCATCCGTTTGATACGGATAACCTTTCCCACGCGGCAGGTTGTACTTGCCGTGGCTGTCGGTGCTTAAT
>CASEAJ010000005.1 GCA_949285425.1 uncultured Porphyromonadaceae bacterium | reverse complement strand
CTCTTCCCATTCCGAACAGAGAAGTTAAGCCCTGCCGCGCCGATGGTACTGCGCAAGTGGGAGAGTAGGTCGCCGCCGTCTTTGGTGTTCCCTCCGTACAGGATGCTGTGCGGAGGGATTTTTTTTGCCCTCCCCTCTGCTTCCGGCTCCGCTCCGCTGCCGCCACACCTCCACAACGGAAGGAGAAAGGGAAGGAGGAAAAACAGTGTGTCACTGTTTCAGCTACTTCTCGTTTTGCGTGTAATTATTTCCAGGTAGGTAAATTATTTCTATGTTGCTTTGAAGGGGTGTCAAGCATTAAATAATCAATAAAAAAACTCTAATAAATTTTTCTTATTAAGCGCAAAAATGTATTTTTGTAAAGATTTTTTGAAAAATGACGAATCAGTACGAAGAATTATTGGCCTCTTTCGAGATGAAAATGCAGAAACTTCTTTCTGAGTACAAGTCATTGAAGGAGCAGAATATATTATTGCGTGAGGAATTGCAGAAGATGCAAGTTACATTGATGCATGCACATAAAGATGTTCTGGATATTCAAAAAGATTACGACCATTTGCGTATGGCTAGATATTTAAATGTTTCGCCTAAGGAACGTAGAATATCAAAACAATACATAAACAAATTGGTGCGGGAAATTGATAGATGCTTGGCTCTTTTGAATGAATAATTAGAGCTTATGAAAGATGACCATTTTATTATACATGTTAACGTTGGTGGCTTTCGACTACCTCTTAATATTCTTCGTGAAGATGAAGAAATATATAGAAAAGCAGAGAAGGAAGTTAATACTTTGTTGACAAAGTTTCAACAAAAATATAATCAGCGGTCAGCAGAAGAGGTTTTATCGCTTACAGCTTATCACCTTGCAGTGGCTTTGCAGAAGAAAGAGTTTTCTTTAGATGCTTCACCAGTGATAAGTAGAATAAAAAAAATGGATGAAGAGTTAGAGCAACTTTTGTCTGATTGATGTAATAAATAGTGTTTTTCATTTTTCCGCATTTCCATCGCAATTTATGGTCAGAGACCTTTGTGTTGTGATGTAAATGCTTTTTTTTGTATATGTTATAATGTGAAATTGGAGAATAGAGAATAGAATATATAATAATAAATAAAATTAAATTTATGGGTATAACAATCATTATAGGAGTAGTCGCATTTCTGTTAGGAGCAGGGGGCTGCTTTGCAGTGTTTAGAATCAATGAAAAAAAGACACAAGAGGAGCGTAAAAAAGAGTTGGAGTTGCTGAAGCAACGAAAAATGATTGAGGCAAAAGAAAAGTTTATAGCTTTGAAAGCAGAGCATGAACAGGTAGTGCAACAAAAGAATGCCAAAATACAGGCTGTCGAAGTAAAACTTCAGCAACGTGAAATGCAATTAAATCAGCGGCAGAGTGAACTGCAACGTAAAACGAATGAGAATGAGTTGATTCGTGAAAACTTGGATCGTCAATTGGCATTGTTGGAGAACAAAGAGCGGGAATTGGAATCCGCCCATCGTCAAGCATTGGAGCAGTTGGAAGCAGTGTCGGGATTGTCGGCAGAGCAGGCTAAAGAACAATTGATAGAGTCATTGAAGGATGAAGCCAAGACTAATGCGCTTTCATACATTAATGATATAATGGAAGAAGCAAAAATGACCGCAAACAAAGAGGCAAAAAAGATTGTAATCAAGAGCATTCAACGTGTTGCCACTGAAACGGCCATAGAAAATTCAGTGACTGTGTTTCATATAGAATCAGATGAAATAAAAGGACGTATTATCGGTCGTGAAGGACGAAATATCCGGGCGCTTGAAGCTGCAACCGGAGTTGAAATTATTGTAGATGACACACCGGAAGCAATCGTTTTGTCGGCTTTTGATCCTGTTCGTCGTGAAATAGCCCGTTTGTCTCTTCACCAACTGGTGACCGATGGTCGCATTCATCCTGCCCGCATAGAAGAAGTGGTGAACAAGGTGCGCAAACAGGTGGAAGATGAAATAGTAGAAGTGGGTAAGCGTACAACGATAGATTTGGGAATTCATGGACTTCATCCTGAGTTGGTGCGTTTGGTGGGCAAAATGAAGTACCGTTCTTCGTACGGGCAAAACTTGTTGCAGCATGCACGGGAAACAGCTAACTTGTGTGCAACCATGGCATCGGAATTAGGCTTGAATGCCAAAAAAGCCAAACGTGCCGGATTGTTGCATGATATAGGTAAAGTGCCGGATGATGAACCGGAATTGCCGCATGCTATATTAGGTATGCGTTTAGCAGAAAAATATAAAGAGAAACCGGATATTTGTAATGCTATCGGAGCCCATCACGATGAAGTGGAAATGGAAACATTGATTGCCCCCATTGTTCAAGTATGTGATGCTATTTCCGGTGCCCGTCCGGGAGCACGTCGTGAAATTGTGGAAGCATATATTAAGCGCTTGAACGATTTGGAAAATTTGGCTTTATCTTATCCGGGCGTTTTGAAGACATATGCAATTCAGGCAGGTCGTGAACTTCGTGTGATTGTTGGGGCTGATAAGATAGACGACAAGGAAACAGAACTGCTGTCATTTGATATTGCAAAAAAAATACAAGACGAGATGACGTATCCAGGTCAGGTAAAAATTACGGTAATTCGAGAGACTCGTGCAGTCAGTTATGCCAAATAAAAAATCGTACATTCTTTTCATACAAAAATCCCCCGGAATTGCAATTCCGGGGGATTTTTGTATGAAAGTGAATCAAAAGTTATCTGATTTTTATCGTGAATCGTTTTTTCTGTTTGTTTCTGCTTAATATCCGATTGGGTCTGGATTTTTTTCTTTCTTCCAATATCATCGACAGGTAAGCAACATAGGGTTCAATATATCGTTTCCGTTTGGCTTCGAACAAGTCGGCCATGGTAATCATGATGCCGGTTTCAAATGTATGCCCGAAGTCAGGGTCTGTTGTTGTACCAAAGGTGCGCATGGTGTCGGTTAGTCCAATGTATGCATTGAACATAGGAGGTATGGTTTCCCCCTCGTTTCTTACAGCCTTTTGCAATATCTTGTAATTACTATGGGCGTCTTCCTGTGGATTGAATATTTCAGAAGCTTTTTTCCGGATGGCGGGACTGATGTTAATGGTCGATTTGGGGATAATGAGCTGTTCTTTATCGGGGAAGAACTTCTCTAAATATTCATAGATAAGTTCACGGGCGTTGGATGAGTAATGCTCATATATATTTATTTTACCGACAAAATACCTTGCATTTTTCACCTCATGAATCAAAGCACCCAAGCCATCCCACAGGTTGTCGAGTGAAAAGAGGCTTTTCATGCCCATTTTTGCAGTTTGATAGCTGGGCTGAATAAAGGCACGTCCTAATTCTACTGTATAGGGCAAGTATTCTTGTATAAATTGTTCGCTGAATGTGAACAAGTGGCCCATGGCAAGTAAAGGTTGCCCGTTTTCATCGAATGTAGCATCATAGCCAGGCAAAAAACGATATCCGCCAATGATTTCTTCTCCTTGTGGATCCCATACAATCAATTGGTAGTAGGCTTTTTCCAGATAGTCGTAGTCATCCACATCAATGTCGTTACCCGTACCGCCTCCCCACGAACGGAATGACAGCTCCCGCAGTCGTCCGATTTCAAGCATGACGTTGGGCGAATCATGAGCAGTGATGATATATATTTCATTATGAGCCTTGTTGGTAGGTCGGAGAAATTTATCAGCTGTAAGCTCATTCTTTAAGCTTTCCCTGCTTACTGGAGGAATGATAGGTTTCATACATTGACTTGTTAAAGTGCAGTCTTCGTGTGTTTGAAACACGTAAGATTATATACATGAACCATAGGCAGAAAAAAGCCTATGGTTCATGTGGTTCAATTGGTTTTGTATCGGTTCGATTGTGCCTCTATCAGTTCCGAGTCATCGAAATAATTGATACGCATGGCTTCGCGTACGTCGTTGAGAGTGGCTGCTGCCACTTCGCGTGCCGTTTCGCATCCGGCTTTCAGCATGTCATAAATGGCCGGTATGTCTTGCTCGAACTCTTTGCGACGTGTCCGTATCGGTTCCAACACCTCCAGCAAAATGGCATTGAGGAATTTCTTTACTTTTACATCGCCTAAACCGCCCCGTTGGTAATGTGCTTTCAGTTCGTCCAGACTGTTGTAGTCGGGTAGGTAAGCGGCAAAGTGTTCAGGCTTGCAGAAGGCATCAAGGTAGGTGAACACCGTATTGCCTTCTATTTTCCCGGGGTCTTCCACACGAATGTGAGTAGGGTCGGTGTACATGCTCATGACCCGGCTGCGCACTTCTTCCGGTGTATCCGACAGATAAATGCAGTTTCCAAGCGATTTGCTCATTTTCGCCTTGCCGTCTGTGCCGGGCAGGCGCAGGCAGGCGGCATTGTTGGGCAGTAGGATTTCTGGTTCGACAAGCGTATCTCCATAAATCATGTTAAAGCGGCGGACTATTTCACGCGTTTGTTCAATCATCGGTTGCTGGTCTTCGCCGGCGGGCACTGTTGTGGCGCGGAATGCGGTTATGTCCGAGGCCTGGCTGATGGGATAGGTGAAGAACCCGACCGGAATGCTGGTTTCAAAGTTGCGCATTTGTATTTCAGTCTTCACGGTTGGATTGCGTTGCAGGCGCGATACCGTGACAAGGTTCATGTAGTAGAAGGCCAGTTCGCACAGTTCCGGCACCTGTGATTGAATGAATATCGTACTTTGTTGAGGGTCCAGTCCGCAGGCAAGATAATCCAGCGCAACTTCTATGATGTTCTGGCGTATTTTTTCCGGATTGTCTGCATTGTCGGTCAGTGCCTGTGCATCGGCAATCATGATGAATATCTTGTCAAATGCTCCTGAATTTTGCAGTTCTACACGTCTTCTCAACGAGCCGACATAATGTCCCAAATGCAACTTTCCGGTGGGACGGTCACCGGTGAGTATTATTTTTCCCATGTTCGATATGATAGTCAGCCCCCACACACTTTTCCTCTTGCGGTAAAGCGTGTGGGGCATGATTGTTTTATTTAATGTTTATACAGTTTCTGTTTCTTCAAAGCGGAGATGCTTTTTACAGTTCCAGGTCGCCATCGTGTATTTCGTTCCATGGCAGACCCTGTTTGGCCAGCTGTTCGAGGAACGGATCGGGGTTGAATTCTTCCACGTTGAATACGCCCGGTTTGCGCCATTCGCCCGTCATGAACATCATGGCTCCTACGGTGGCGGGAACACCGGTTGTGTAGCTGACACCTTGTGTGCCGGTTTCCTTGTAGGCGGCTTCGTGGCTGCAGTTGTTGTATATGTAATAAGTCCGTTCCTTGCCATCTTTCAGCCCTTTGATGCGGCATCCTATGGAAGTCCAACCGGTGTAGTGTTCGCCCAAGTCACCCGGATTGGGAAGTACGGCTTTCAGGAACTGGATGGGGACGATTTTCACACCGTTGTATTCCACTTCGTCTATGCGGGCCATGCCAATGTTCTGTATGACGCGCAAGTGGGTGAGGTATTCTTGTCCGAATGTCATCCAGAAACGGGCACGTTTGATGCTGGGGAAGTTCTTTACGAGCGATTCCAGCTCTTCGTGATAGATGACGTATGATTCTTTCGGGCCGATACCCGGATAGTTCAACGGTTTGTGTATTTCGTGCGGTTCGGTCCATACCCATTGGCCGTTTTCCCAGTATTTGCCTTTTTGGGTCACTTCGCGAATGTTTATTTCGGGGTTGAAGTTGGTGGCAAAAGCCTTGCCGTGGTCGCCTGCGTTGCAGTCGACTATGTCGAGGTACTGTATTTCATCGAAGTGATGTTTGGCGGCATAGGCGGTGAACACACTGGTCACACCGGGGTCAAACCCGCAACCGAGAATGGCGGTCAGACCGGCTTCCTTGAACTTGTCTTGATAAGCCCATTGCCAGCTGTATTCGAAGTGAGCCTCGTCTTTCGGTTCATAGTTGGCCGTGTCAAGATAGTTTACTTTGCATTCCAGGCAAGCATCCATGATGGTGAGGTCCTGATAGGGCAGTGCTACGTTGATGACCAGTTCCGGACGGAAACTGTTGAACAACTTGACCAGTTCGGGCACACTGTCGGCATCCACCTGGGCGGTCTGAATGTCTACTCCGTAACGTTTCTTGACTTCAGCGGCTATTGTGTCGCATTTGCTTTTTGTGCGGCTGGCCAACATGATGTCGGTGAAAATGCCGCTGTTCTGGGCTACCTTGTGGACAACCACCGTGCCGACGCCTCCGGCACCGATAATCAATACTTTTCCCATTTGTGTAATTTTGTTGTTACAGACTTTTATATAAATGAGTTTTTGCTGTCAGCAAACATGCAAAAGTAAATGTTTTTTTGGATGTAAGCAAGAGAACGTCTTTTTCCTGATACTTCTGACGCAGGATTTGTGGTCGGACGGATGGTTGTTCATTCGCTTTGCATGATGCGTTTGTTGGAGAAACGGATGGGCAAGGGATGGAATGCCGGTTTTTATGGAGTTGCTGTTTTTTTTTTGAAAATAATTTTGCCGGTTTGGAAAATGCCCTTAATTTTGTCCCGACATTTTGGTGGCGAAGTTCCCCCTTCTTCGGGAACTCGCTGAAAAGGGAATCAGGTGAAAATCCTGAACAGACCCGCTACTGTAAGCTCTGTTGCACGGCGCTGTAAAGAGACAGCCGCCTGGCAACGACAGCCGGACAAAAACTCCAGCCACTGGGAAATCCCCGGGAAGGCGTCAGGCTGATAGAGTAAGTCAGGAGACCTGCCAAAGTGATGATATGTATCAGCTTTCGTGGAATAGAGCTTGAGACGAACAAAGCAGGCATGCAGTCCTGCGTGTTTATCCCGTGTTTTAGGTCGTAGCTGTGGTACAGGCAGGGTTCCATGCCTTGTGTGCTTGCCGGCTCCATCTGTCCTCTTCCGGGAGTGAATATATCTCCGGTTTTTTCTGCCGAAGCTGTCTGTTGACCCGTAAAGACAGTGGATATGTTTTTTGCCAGAACATATATAAGAGTCATGCTTGTAGCTTTGTGCAGTGCTTCGGCACTGGCACAAAGCCGGCTTGACAGCATCCAGCCGTTGCATGAAGTGGAGGTGGTGGCCAACCGCTACCGTGAGGTGATACCTGCCCAAAAACTTGAGAAGAAGCAGCTGGAGGCCTTGAGCACCTATTCGGTGGCCGATGCCATCCGTTATTTTTCGGGCATACAGGTAAAGGACTACGGTGGTGTGGCCGGATTGAAGACGGTCGACATACGGAGCATGGGTACGAACCACATGGGTGTGTTTTACGATGGCATACAGTTGGGCAATGCACAGAACGGGCAGATTGATTTGGGCCGTTTCTCCATGGACAACATGGAAGAGGTGTCGTTGTATAACGGCCAGAAAAGCGAGATATTCCAGCCGGCGAAGGATTACGGCTCGTCGGGCAGTGTTTACCTGCGTACCCGCCGTCCGAAGTTCGAGAGCGGCACACGCAACAACCTGCACGCCACGTTCCGCACCGGTTCGTTCGGACTGGCCAATCCGTCGGTGTTGTGGGAGCATAAACTTGCCGACAACATCAGCATGTCCGCCAATGCAGAGTATACCTATGCCACGGGACGGTATAAGTTCCGTTACCGGAAAGTGTTTGAGGATGGCACCGTGGCTTGGGACACCACCGCCGTGCGCGAGAACGGCGACATACATGCCTTGCGTGCCGAAGCCGGCATATTCGGTTACATGGACGATGGCAAGTGGCACGCCAAAGCCTATTTCTACGACTCCGAACGTGGCATTCCCGGTGCCATTGTCAACAATGTGTGGAAAAACTCCCAGCGGCAGTGGGACCGCAATGCCTTTGTGCAAGGCTCGTTTCAAAAGGAGCTTTTCCCCGGCTACGACTTCATGTTGAACGCCAAATATGCCAACGACTACATGCGTTACCTCAACCCCGACACCACCATGATGTACACCGACAACCGCTTTTGGCAGCAGGAAGCCTATGTGTCCGTGGCCAACAAATATGCCGTTTCGTCCTGGTGGGACGTGTCGCTTTCGGCCGACTATCAGTGGAATGGTCTCGATGCCGACCTGCAGGACTTTGTCGACCCCCAGCGGCACACCCTGCTTGTGGCTGCGGCCACCGCGTTCGACCGTTGGGGATGGAAGGCGCAGGCCAGTGTGCTGGGAACCTTTGTGTGGGAACAGGTGAACCGCATGGCGTCCGCACAAGCCGCAGGTTCGGCCTCTGCCACACCGGCCGCAGTGCCGGATGATACGCAGGCTGTTACACCGGCTGTGTTTCTCTCATACGAGGCCTTCCGCGATTTCACGCTCCGGGCCTTTTACAAGCAAAGTTTCCGCATGCCTACGTTCAATGACCTTTACTACACCGACATAGGCAACATTGCGCTCGATCCCGAACGCACTACGCAGTATAACCTTGGCGCACACTTCCGGCGGCAGTTCGGCCGCGGACTTTTCAGCATGCTCGAAGCACGGGCCGACCTTTATTTCAATCAGGTGAAGAACAAGATTATTGCCGTGCCCAAAGGAAACGGGCAATACCGCTGGATGATGATGAATATCGGATACGTGGAAATACGCGGCCTTGACCTTTCGGCCCGCACCTCCCTGCATTTGCCGGCCGATATCCGCATGGATGTGTTGGCGAACTATACCTTTCAAAAAGCGCAGGACTTCACCGACCCCACCGACACGGCCCCCAATGGTTATGGCACGTATGGCGGACAGATAGCCTACATTCCCTGGCACAGCGGTTCGGCGGTGATGCGTGTGGACTGGAAGCAATGGCGTCTGGACTATAGTTTCATTTATGTGGGCGAACGGTACCACACCTCGGCCAACACCCGCGCCAACTATGAGCAACCGTGGTACACGCATGACCTTGGCCTGGGGCGGCTATTCCGTTGGGAGAAATGGAATCTGAATCTCACGCTCGAGGTCAATAATCTGTTCGACCAGCAATATGAAGTGGTGCTGAACTATCCCATGCCGGGACGGAACTATAAATTCATTGTAAAATGTATGTTTTGACTATGGAACGGATGGACGGCAGCAGATGCGTTTGTATGCCACAGGGGCGGAAACGCAGGGGCATAGATATGCATATTTATTTGTATATACGGAAATTATTCATTTCTGTATACGCTGAATATTTATTCCACCATACGGCAGGCTTTCTCCCGACGTGCCGCAAGCTCCTTTTCCGGCATATCGCCGTCACAGGGCCTTAAAACGCAGTTTTTTTTCCGATATACCGCAAAAATATTTCCGATATACCGCAAATATTTTTCCAGTATACCGGAAATATTTTTCCAGTATACCGGAAATATTTTTCCGATGTTTCGGAGAAGTCTTTAGATTATAGAATATGCATATTTTCAGTATATGAAGAATAATTATTCCAATATATGGAAAATTTTACCATTTGGTGCATTGAATATTTATTCCGATATACGGCCTCCCTTTTATCCGATAGGGCGGAATTTGTCACGATATGGCGCAGAGTCATCCACGTCACTGCACCGTTCATATACATTACGTTAAACCCGAAACAGATATGTCAAGAAACAGTGTGTTTTTAGTGTTCCTGCTCCTTGCCGCCACTTCGTGCCGCGAGGAGGTAGAAGTGTTCCGCCCCGAAACGGAACAGGTAGGGCAACCCGAATATACCTCGGTCGATGGTTTTTTCCTGCTCAACGAAGGCAACATGGGTAGCAACAAGGCGACGCTCGATTATTATGATTGCACCACGGGGCTTTATACCCGCAATGTGTATGGTGCGGTCAATCCTACGGTGCCCAAGGAATTGGGCGATGTGGGCAACGACCTCAAGATATACGGCGGACGGCTTTATGCCGTCATCAACTGTTCGGGCAAAGTGGAGGTGATGGATGCCCGCACGGCACGCCGCATAGGGCAGGTGGACATTCCCAACTGCCGCTACATAGCTTTCAACGGAGGCCATGCCTACGTCACTTCCTATGCCGGTCCGGTCGAAATCAATCCCGATTACCGTCAGAAAGGTTACGTGGCCAAGGTCGATACGGCCACGCTACGGGTGGTGGCTACCTGCGAAGTGGGTTTTCAGCCCGACGAGCTGGAGGTGGTCGGCGGAAAGCTGTACGTGGCCAACTCGGGCGGATACATGGTGCCCAGTTACGAGAACACCGTTTCAGTCATCGACCTCGAAACGTTTACTGAGACCAAACGCATACCCGTGGCACCCAATCTGCACCGCCTGCGGGCCGACCGTTACGGCACGCTGTGGGTGTCGTCGCGCGGTGACTATCGCACCGTGCCGTCCAACCTGTTTTGCATTGACACACGTACCGATGTGGTGACCGATACGCTCGGCACGGCCTGTTCCAATTTATGTGTGGTGGGAGATTCCATTTATTTATACAGTACCGAGTGGAGCTATGTAACCATGGACAATGCCGTGACTTACGGTGTGGTTGATGTGCGCACGAAGAGCCTTGTGACCGACCGCTTCATTACGGATGGTACGGAGGCGGAAATAAAAATGCCTTATGGGCTGATGGTCAATCCAGTGACCCGGGATATTTATGTAACCGATGCCCGTAATTATGTGTCGCCCGGAACGCTCTATTGCTTCGGTGCCGACGGCCGCTACAAATGGTCGGTGCGTACGGGCGACATTCCCGCGCACTTTGCCCTGGTGGGACAAAGGAAAACCGTGTCCCCTTCCCGCATGCTGAATGCTGACTTTTAAATAACAACTGCTTATGAAGAGAAGATGTACTTTGTTCGTTGCGGCCTCCGTGTGGTTGGCCGCATGGGCGCAGTCGCCCTGTGTGTCGAAGGTGTGGGAGTATTGTCCCGCCCCCGGCCAGTTTGTCAATGTAATGCCCGAATACGAGGAAGGTGACACCTCGGAAACCCTTCGCCGGAAGGCCGAAGAATATATTGTGGGGAAGTCCAACGGTTCGTTGCTGTCGCTGGGAGCCTGGGGCGGATACATTGTGGTGGGTTTTGACCATACCATTGCCAATGTGCCGGGCGAAAACGATTTCAAGATTTACGGCAATGCCTTCTATTCGGCAGCCAACCCCGATCCCGACGCTCCGAAAGGCGGAAGCTGCGAACCCGGCATTGTCATGGTGAGCCGCGACGCGAACGGCAACGGCCTGCCCGATGACCCTTGGTACGAGCTGGCCGGAAGCGAATACCACAACCCTTTGACCCGGCACAGCTACCGGGTGGTTTACAGCCGTCCCCGGGCCGACAAGCCCGCAACGCCTCATCCTACGGATGCCAACCTTACGGACACTTCGTACATAGCGTGGCACGATAATGTTGGCGGGCAGGGCTATGTGCCTCGGCTTGCCTTTCATAGTCAGTCCTATTGGCCGGAATGGTCGGATGCAGACAGCCTGGTGTTCGAGGGAAGCCGCTTGCCCGACAATGCGGTGGATGAGAGCGGTACGGGCAGCTATTATGTGCTCTATGCCTATGACCGCGGTTATGCCGACAATCATCCGAACGACGATGACTTGAGTTGTTTCGACATCGGCTGGGCAGTTGATGCCGACGGACAGCCCGTTTACCTGCCGGGCATCGATTTCATCAAGGTCTATACCGGTGTGTTGCAAATGAACGGTTGGCTGGGCGAATGCTCCACGGAGATAAGCGGCATGGTCGATTTGCATCCCGACCGGGAACCGGCGGCAACCGTAGGCATGCCCTCGGCCGATGGTTGGAAAGTAGGTCCTTGGTGCGATGAAGGCTTGCTGGTGGATGCTCCTTGTAGGGCGAAGGCAGTCTTTTATTCAATGGCCGGCTTGCAGGTGGCCGATGAAATGGTGGAAGCTGGTAACGGTGTAGTGCCGCTGAAACACTTGCCTGCTGGCGTTTATGTGGTGCACATCCGGGCAGAAGACGGTACGGTCAACGTGTTCAAGACGATGAAAAGATAAAACCAATGAGTCCTTTGATGGAAATAGACCGGACAAAATAAAGAGACGGAACAAACAGATTGTTTAATATAAAATGAATGTAAAATGAGAAAAGCAAGACTATTTTTTATGTTGCACGCCCTGCTGTTGGGTGTTTGGGTACATGCGCAGTTCAAGGTACAAGGTGTGCCTTATCCATTGAAAGAAGGGCAAGAGCCACCTGCCATGCTCAGGCAGGCGGAGGGTGAGTCGTTCACCTTCGATGACGTTGAGTTTTGGGTGGGCGAAGGTGCCAACCGTGCCTTGCTGGTTATACAATGGAACATGGAAAGTGAAACCAACGCCATGGCCTGGGGCTATCGCTGGGATGGTGAGGCCAATGGTGAAGCCATGATGAAGGCGGTGGTAGAGGCAGACCCGCGTTTTTTCTTTATGACTGAAACGGGTACACAGTTCGGCAGTACGGTGGCCGGCTTGGGTTATGATGCGAACGGCGATGGTGAGTTTGCCCTGCGCCGCACGGACAATCCGGACGAGGTGGTGCGTCCGGATGAGAACGGCATTATCTATACTTCAGGCTACAGTTATGATGGTTGGGAAAGTGTGGATCCGGCCGATTATTGGCAAGGAGGATGGTTTCAGGGCTATTGGAGCTATTGGGTGCGCGATGATGCTGCTTCCGAATGGGGCTATTCCGGTACGGGTATATCCGGAAGGAAGTTGACCGATGGTTGTTGGGATGGCTGGAACTTTGCCGTAGGCATGTCGCCGCAGGACTGGAAACCGGTGGCTCCTGCTCCGAAACCGGCAGAAGAACCGCTGTTGCCGGCCGAGTTCACCGAAGGATTCTTCATTCAGAATGAAGACTGGTTCGGTCACGCCGCCGGCAGTTTGAACTGGGTAGACAACACCGGTAAACTGTATTACGATGTGGACAACAAGGCCAACGGAAACCAGGAAGTATTGGGCAATACCTCACAATATGGTATGGTGTATGGTGATTATTATTATGCCATGTCCAAACAGGGAGCACGTCTGGTCATACTCGAAGCCCGTACGCTCAAGCTTGTGAAGTCGTTCGAAAATATTGGCGGGGGCGATGGTCGTGCCGTGTTGGGAGTCGATACGGATAAGGTGTATGTGAGTTCGTCGGCCGGTATATTCGTGCTTGATGTGCCGACCCTTACGCTTGCCGATGCCGCTATTGAGGGCACGGCCGGCACAAGCCAGTATGACGGACAGAACGGTGTCATGGTGCGTGTAGGCAACTATGTGTTTGCCGCCCGGCAAAGTGTGGGTGTACTGGTTATAGACCCCGAAACCGATATGCTGGTCCGTACCATTGAATGTGCCGATGTGCAGGGTTTGACTGTGTCGCGCGATGGCAGTGTGTGGGCCGGTGCGCAAAAGTATCTGTTGCGCATAAATCCGGTGTCTTTGGACACCCGGGAGGTGTCGTTGCCTCATGCCATGACCAATGTGTGGGGGGCGTGGGTGCCCGATAAGTTGTGTGCCGACCCCGATGAAGATGCGCTTTATTATGCTTATGGCGGTTCCTGGGCCGGTGGTGAAACCTCGTTGGGCAAGTTACTTGTCGGTGCCGATGGCTCGCTGACCGAGGCTCCCGATTTTCATTTTGTCATGCCGGCGGCTGCAGATGCAAGCAAAAAGCAGATGATTTACGGTAAACCGGGTATAGATCCTCAGTCGGGCTATTTGCTGCTGACAACCACTCAAAGCGGTTATGGTACGAACTATTCTTACAATTGGCTGCATTATGTAGACCGTAAAACCGGTGAAGTGGTGAAAACCGTTTCCCTGACTCATGACGATGGACAGAACTATTATTGGTTCCCGGCCATGACGGTTTTCCCCGACAATCATGCACCGCAACTGAATTTCGATGAGGTGTATTTCACCGATGCACAGCCGCAGACGTTTTCTTTTGCCGATATGTTGACCGATGCGGATAACCTGCCGGTTCTGGCGGTTTGGACAGTCGTTTCAAACCATCCGGATGTGTTGTCTGTGAAGCACGACGGCCTGCACCTTACCCTGGTTCCGGTGGCGGACGGCGTGGCTGAACTGACCCTGCGTGCCAATTCTAACGGGCGGATTGCTGAGAAACAAGTGTCGGTGAGCGTGTCGGGCAATACGACCGGCCTGAATCGGATACAAGAGGAAGTTTCTGTCTACCCCAATCCGTTTGCCGACTGTCTTGTGGTACAGGCAAAGGCTGAATGTGAAGCGGTGTTGTACGATTTGTCGGGACGGCCGGCACTTTCCGTACGTTTGCAAAACGGTGAAAACCGGATAGATGCTTCAGCATTACCGCAAGGCACTTATCTGCTGAAATGGGGTGATGATGTGCTGAAAGTGGTGAAGTAGCTGACAATAGCAGGATAGTGTGTCAAAGTGTACTATGACCCATTGTCCGATAAGGTGTATCAGAATGGATAAGGTGTGAGTACTGGGACAGAGGCAGAGAACACATGTTTGTTGTTGTGACCGAGGCCGAATGTCGAAAGTAACGCTGCCGATACTCTGTTCTGATATACTTTTTTTGTTGTATTGCAGTCTTTGGAACAGGTGTTGTGATGACAGGACAAGCAGCTGCCATGTTAAGATATGGTTACATTTTGACTGCCTAGCCTTGGAAAATTCGTAACATGTTCAAATTTGCGTATATTTGCAGCGTTTGCTTAATTTGATTTTAATTGCGATGGTTGGTTATGGCTACAGATACTCCTGTTTCCATTCTCATTGTAGATGATGAGATAGACATACGTGAAATACTTCAGTTCAATCTTGAATATGAAGGATATAAGGTCGATTTGGCATCTTCGGCAGAGGAAGCCTTGCAGATTTTGTCACCGGAGCATAAGCTGATATTGCTCGATGTAATGATGGGCGGCATGTCGGGTTTCAAAATGGCCGACTTGCTGCGTAAGGAAGGGAATGAAGTCCCAATAATATTTCTCACGGCCAAAAATACGGAGAATGACATGCTTACGGGCTTTTCCATCGGGGGCGATGACTATATATCCAAACCATTTTCCATCAAGGAAGTGGTGGCACGGGTAAAGACGGTGCTGAAACGTACGATGCGGTCGGGTGCGTGGCAACAATCGGGACGGGTTTACCGCTATGAGGACTTGTTGGTGGACATAGACCATAAATCCATGTCGGTAGCAGGAGAGCATGTCGACCTGACCAAAACCGAATTTGACATACTGGCGCTGTTTGTGCAGAATGAAGGTGTCATTTTTTCGCGCGAAGATATCTTGAGCCGGGTTTGGAAAGAACAGGGACTTGTTGTGGTCGACCGGACTGTCGATGTGCACATTACCCGTCTGCGCAAGAAAATGGGGACGTACGGGAAGTGCATTGTCAATCGCACCGGCTATGGATATATGTTTACCGTTCAGCATGCCTCCAAAGGAGAAAACGTAAGGTAGTTTTTGGCTTTTCAATGTCATGTATAAAAAAATAGCAAATCAGTGGCCTTCTCTTGGTTGGAGAGGAAGACTTTCTTACAAACAGCGTCTCTTTCTTTATTTTTTCCTTCTGTTTGCGGTATTTACGTTGCTGATTGTCATTGTGCAGCAGCATAACGAGAAAAGGTTGAAACTTGAAGCTATGGAAAAGGTGCTGGAAGACTATGTGGACATTACCCGTAAATATATACAGTTGAACGGCTTGAATGAAACAACATTCGACAGACTGAAGGATTTTGACCTTTTTTTGTTGGACAAAGTACGTATTTCTATCATAGACGACCGTGGACAAGTTTTGTACGACAAGGAATTTGCCGATTACGATGAGGTGGAAAATCATTTGAACCGTCCGGAAATAAAAGATGCGCTTGCCCTCTCACACGGTGTTCACATACGCCGTTCCGCATCCACTCATCAGGAATATGTTTACTATGCCAAGCATTACACCGGATATTTCATCCGTGTGGCTTTGCCCTATAACATGGAGACGAAAAACTTGCTGGCGGCGGAGCGGCATTTCATCTATATCATCATACTGCTGTTTGTCATTGTTTTTGTGGTGATGAATTATGTGGCGGAGCGTTTTCAGAATTCCATTCTTCATTTGAAAGATTTTACGACACGAGTAAGGCACAATGAACCGTTGCCCGAAAACATCACGTTTCCGGATGATGAATTGGGGGAAATAGGCGAGGAGATAATGGACATATTCCGGCAAAAGGAAGAAAGCAACCGCCGGCTGGCGATAGAGCGTGAAAAGCTGTTGTTGCATTTTCAGTATTCGGAGAAAGGAATAGGCATTTTTACGCCGGCTCTTGAAAAGGTGTATGTCAATACGCACTTTGTGTATTATCTGAGTCTGGTGCAGGCCCAAAGCGAGCCGGTCGATGCGGATGCCATTTTTCATTATGAAACATTCAGGCCGGTAACCGATTTTGTGCAGGACCCGGGGCGTAAGGAGAGCCGGCTGGCCTATAACGTGCAGCGGGATGAAAAAGTGTTTTCGGTGCAGGCCGTGGTCTTTGACGATGGCAGTTTTGAGATAACCTTGCACGATATAACCGAAATGGAACAGACCCGCCTGTTGAAACAACAAATGACGAGCAACATAGCCCACGAACTGCGAACACCGGTGACCAGCATCCATGCCTACCTCGAATCGTTGCAGGATGGAAAATTCCCGCCCGACAAGCAGCGCATGTTCATAAACCGTGCTTTCATGCAGTCGGAACGCTTGTCCGAACTGATAGACGATGTGAGTCTGATAAGCAAGATAGAAGAAGCACCGGCCATGTTCAAACTGGAACAAGTCCATGTGGAACAACTCATAAACGGCCTGGTATTCGACTTGACGGACAAACTGGAAAGACATGGCATAGCGACCTTTGTCTCGGTCGACCCCGATGTATGCGTCCATGGGAACTCGTTGCTGCTCTATTCCATTTTCCGCAATTTGTTGGACAATTCCATCAAATATGCGGGCGATAACACCGAAATACATATCAACCATTATCTGGAAGATGACCAATATCATTATTTTTCATATTATGATACAGGTCGGGGAGTACCTCCCGAACATTTGAACCGCATTTTCGAACGTTTCTACCGGGTCGATGCCGGACGTACCCGCGATGCCGGCGGGTCGGGCCTCGGACTCTCCATTGTGCGGAATGCGGTGGCGTTTCATAAAGGGCGTATCGAAGCCCGCATTCATGTGAAGGGGGGATTGCAGTTTCTGTTTACCTTGAAAAAATAGCGGGTTACTTGCCATAAAAGGGGGGAGCCGTTCCGTCACAGGCTTAAACCCCAATCGGTCATTAGGACGTTCAGTCCTTGTTTCACTTGTGAGGGGTTTCTCTTTTTGCCTTTTTTTGGCTCCCTGCCGGTGCTTTGCCGCCCCATGTCTTGGCACATAGCCCGCTATGCGCCTGCGACGCGGAACGTCAAACCCCTCGGCATGAAACTAAAAAAAGGCAAAACCTAATGACCGATTTGGGTTAAATGAAAACGCAAAAAATGCCGTTCTTAACCATTAATTAATCATTTCCTAACTGTTTCGTTATAATACTTGGGTTTCTTTGCTGTAAAGAATGATATGCAAAATGAACGCGAAGAAACACTACAAGACGATTGTATTATCGGATATCCATTTGGGAATGAAATGGTCGAAGGCTGCGGAAGTGACCTTGTTTTTGTCGAAGAACAGTTGTGATACGCTGATTTTGTGCGGAGACATCATCGATGGTTGGAGCTTGAAGCGCGGACGGAAACCGAAATGGACGCAAGAGTGTACCGATTTTTTGAAACTGCTGTTCGAACTGCAGCATACGACCCGAATTGTCTATGTGAAAGGAAACCACGACGACTTTTTGGACCTCATTGTTCCGCTTTGTTTTCAAAACCTGTCAATTGTGAAAGACTATGTTCACATGAGCAATGGAAAACGCTATTACGTTCTTCATGGCGATGTGTTTGACAGTGTGACCAGCGAACATGTCTGGCTTTCCAAGTTGGGAGACCTTGCCTATACAGGGCTTTTGTGGTTGAACGGTGTGTATAACCGCAGGCGTGCCAAGGCCGGCAAGCCTTATTATTCTATTTCACGCAGCATAAAAGGCAAAGTGAAAGCTTCGGTGTCGTACATGAGTTCTTTCAGTCAGCACATAGTCGACATTGCAGAAGAAAAACAGTGCGATGGGGTCATTTGCGGTCATATCCATAAGGCGGAAATAAGCTGTTTCGGACAGGTGGAATACCTGAATTCGGGCGATTGGGTAGAATCGCTCACAGCCTTGACCGAAGATTATTGTGGTGTGTGGAAGGTGCGTGAATACACTGATTTTGTTGAGGAACTGGAAAACCGTCGCATCCGATTGGCCATATGAAATACGTGTTCATTGTGCAGGGCGAGGGCAGGGGACACCTCACGCAGGCCATTACATTGTGCGACATGCTGCGCCGCAACGGGCATGAAGTGTTGGAAGTGTTGGTCGGCATGAGCCGCGAACGGGTGCTGCCTCACTTTTTCAGTGAAAAAATGCCTTGTCCCGTCCGTCCTTTCGACACCTTGACTTTCCGCTACAAGAAGAACAAAAAGGAAGTGAACCTGTTTTATTCCATTCTGTACAATGCCGGTATAAGGCAGTTGAACAGCTACAGGAAAAGCATTGAGTACATACACGCCCGTTTGCAGTTGCTGTGTCCTGATGCGGTAATCAGTTTTTATGAAATACTGTCGGGTATGACACAGCTGAGGTACAGAATGAACATACCTTTCATTAACATAGGTCATCAGTTTCTGCTGCTTCGTCCTGATTATGCTTTTGGTAAGGATACGCGGCAGGAACATTTGCTGCTCCGTCTGCATGTGCTGGCAAACAGTGTGGGGGCGAGCTGTAACCTGGCGTTGTCGTTTTACCCCATGCCGAACAGCGAGGGTACAACAACCTTGGTCATGCCGCCCTTGTTGCGCCGGGAAATAGTGCAACGGAAGCCCGAAAAAGGCGATTTTGTGCTGGTGTACATGTTAAATGCCGGTTATTATGATGAAGTGTGTTTCTGGCATGCCCTGCATCCGGAAGTGAAGCTCCGTTGTTTTTGGGACAAGAAAGACATGCCGGCACGCTGGAAGGTGGATGACACGCTGGAGTTTTGCACCGTCGATGACCGGCTTTTCATCGAGTCCATTTCCCGTTGCCGGGCCTATGTCTCAACGGCCGGCTTCGAGTCCGTCTGCGAGGCATTTTATCTGGGCAAGCCGGTGATGGTGATACCTGCACATGTGGAACAGGAAATCAACGCACAGGATGCAGCTTCCACTGGCTATTGCATAACGGGCAACCGCTTTGACATAAGTCGTCTGCTTGATTTTGCAGCCGGAAATGCAGCCGATACATCGTTGTTCCGTGCATGGGTCGACTCGGCCGAGCAGCGTTTCATCGATCAGTTGACCAGGCTTACCGAACGGCCGGCCTCGGCTTTTCATGCATAAAGGTTTGACGCATGTGCCGCTCCTGTGCGCATGCTTGTATATCTATCTTTCTTCTGTTTTTCCCATCATTTTACGTAATCGGAATAAAGGTTTTGTGTGGCCTGCAGCATGATGTTTGCTTTTTATGCCGTCAAAGTTATCGTCCCACGTATGTGAGACACGTGTCTCACATATATGGGACACGTGTCCCACGGCCGTGGGACGTTCTTTTCACCTAGGTGAAAAGAGAACTTTAAAGGCATAGACACACGACATCATGCAGAGAAACCGCTGACATCTCCTTTTCCCTGAAACTTGTTTCCGGCCATCTGTCAGGCTTCAGCTGGCTTTTCTCTGTCCGCATTCACATGAATACACCATCTGCATACTTCGTTTATCGTTACAAGGCTAATATCCAACGGAATATTTTTTGTTCTTATACTGAACTTACGTATCATTTTGCCCCGAACCCCGATGACGGTTGGGTTTAATCGCTTGTGAAATCCGAATTTTGCATTTATTGAGCGGGAAGATTGCACGGATAATGTGTAATTTTGTGGCCGGATAATGTGTCAAACCAATTTTCAGCGTATGAAAGAGTTAAAATGTCCACAGTGCGGCAGTGTGTTTTCAGTGGATGAAGCTGATTATGCATCAATTGTAAGTCAGGTTAGGACCCAGGAATTTGATGTGGAAATTCAGGCCCGTCTTGCCGAACTTCGAAAACAAAATGAAATGAAGCAAGAGGCCGAATCTTTGAAGATGAGTCACGACTTTCAGGATAAATTGCAGGCAAAGGATGCCGAACTTTCCAGAAAGGAGAATGAAATTGTCAGGCTTCAAGCCCAGCTGGAAAATTTTAACCGTTCCAAGCAGTTGGAGTTGAATGAGGAACGTATGAAAACGCATGACGAAATTGCCAGATTGCGTTCCATCATTGAGCAAAACGAAAACAATGTTCGTTTGGCTGTGTTGGAGGAACAGCACAAGGCGAAGGACATTATCCGGGAAAAAGATAACAAGCTCATAGAGTTACGCAGCCAGATTGATGTGAGCCTGAAGGAGGCTACCATTCGCGAAGCCAACATTAAGGAGGATTACGAACGCCAGCTCAAGCAAAAACAGGAACTGGTAGACTATTACAAGGACCTGAAGGCCAAACTGTCAACCAAAATGATAGGGGAGTCGCTTGAGGTACATTGCAGCAATGAGTTTAACCGCGTCCGCACCAGCATGTTTCCGAATGCCTATTTTGAAAAGGACAACGATGCGAGTCATGGCAGTAAGGGCGATTTCATATTCAAGGATTACGCTGACGGTCTGGAATACATCTCCATCATGTTTGAAATGAAAAATGAGATGGCAGAAACAGCCACCAAGCATAAAAACGAGGATTTCTTTGCCAAACTGGATAAAGACAGACGGGAGAAAGGTTGTGAATACGCTGTGCTGGTGTCATTGTTGGAGCCGGACAACGACTTCTATAATGAGGGCATAGTCGATGTGTCCTATCGCTATCCCAAAATGTTTGTTGTGCGTCCGCAGTTTTTCATGCCGTTGATTTCGTTGCTCACCCAGGCTTCCAAAAAAAGCGTGGAATACCAGCGCGAACTCATTCTGGCAAGGCAGCAGTCTGTCGATGTAACAAATTTTGAGAATAAACTGAACGATTTCAGAGACAAGTTCAGCAATCACTACCGGCGTGCGAGCGATAAGTTCTATAAAGCCGTAGAAGAAATAGATAAAACCATCAAGTCGCTTCAGAAGATGAAAGAAGATCTTCTGAGCTCGGAGAACTACCTGAGGCTGGCCAACAACGACACCGAAGATTTATCCATTAAGAAACTTACGCGTGGCAACCCAACCATGAAGCAAAAGTTCGAAGAGGCAAGAACTGCAGCGAACAGCAGTCTGGCGGATCATGGTGAGGACTGAAGTGCGGATGGCTTGGACGAATGAGACGGTGCCGGCAAGGAACTGATGCAAGTGCAAGAAGTACATGTAAACTGAATAATTCACATGTTATTTACATGAAATGAGAGTGTGTTCACACAGAAAATTCTGTTGTCTTTGGCGTGATTTTCTGTGTGAGTTTCGTTTTTATATATATACATGAATCTGATATAAAATTTTCATATTCTTCTTTCTTCCTTTATAATCTGTTGTGAATGAAACAGAATTGTGTATGGAGCGAGAGGATTTTTTGCATCTTTTTCTTTTTTATGGCATTATGTTTTATATCTTTGTTCTCCAATAAAGAGTTAGGTGTTGGATAAGCTCATGAATTGAAGTAAAAGAGCAGCTTGAAGTTCTCCAAAATTAATAATCAAATACCCAATTAAAGTATGATTAGAGAGAAACAAATAGAGGAAAACTTTATAAATAAGTTGATAGAGTTGAAATATATTTATCGTCCTGATATTTGCGACAGATACACATTGGAACAAAATTTCCGAAAGAAATTTGAGCGTCTCAATCGTGTCAACCTTTCCGACTCCGAATTTAATCGCCTATTGGAAGAAATTACAAATTCTGATGTTTTTGTTTCTTCCAAGCGTCTTCGTGAGATGAATACGTTTATGCGCGAGGATGGTACTCCATTGCAGTATACGTTGGTCAATATCAAAGACTGGTGTAAAAATGAGTATGAGGTAATCAATCAATTGCGAATAAATACCAAGAACAGTTTTCAACGTTACGATGTAATCCTGCTCATCAATGGATTGCCTGTCGTTCAAGTGGAACTTAAAACTTTGGATGTTAGTCCGGGTCGCGCCATGCAACAGATTGTGTATTACAAAAACGACTCAGGTAATGGATATACCAATAGTTTGTTGTGCTTCATGCAGCTGTTTATTGTCAGCAACTACTCGAATACATATTATTTCGCCAACAATAACCTTCAGCATTTCAATTTCAATGCCGAAGAACAATTCTTGCCTGTTTACCAATGGGCAAGAGAAGACAATAAGAAAGTTGTTTGTTTGGATTCTTTTTCCGAACAGTTTCTTCCCAAATGTCATTTAGGTGAAATGATCAGCCGTTACATGGTGCTGATAGCCAGCGAACAGAAGTTACTGATTATGCGCCCCTATCAGATTTATGCCGTAAAAGCCATTGTGAGATGTATTGAAGAGAACCGAGGAAACGGTTACATCTGGCATACGACAGGAAGCGGCAAGACATTGACTTCCTTCAAAGCTTCTACCTTGTTGAAAGACAATCCGGATATTGAAAAATGTCTGTTTGTAGTGGACCGCAAAGACCTTGACCGACAAACGCGACAGGAGTTCAACCGCTTTCAGGAGAATTGTGTGGAAGAAAATACCAATACCGGTACGTTGGTTCGTCGGATGTTGTCAACCGATTATGCTGACAAGGTGATTGTTACTACGATTCAGAAACTGGGCATTGCATTGGATCCTAAGAATCGGAAAAACTATAAAGAACAACTGCTGCCATTACAAGACAGCCGCATTGTCTTTATATTCGATGAATGCCATCGCTCTCAGTTTGGCGACAATCATAAGGCCATAAAGGAATTTTTCCCTCATGCACAACTCTTTGGTTTCACGGGGACACCTATATTTGACAAGAATGCAACCTATACGAAAGTCGATGGAGAAACGGCATCTTATAAAACGACAGATGATGTTTTTGAAAAGCAACTGCATGCCTATACCATAACCAATGCCATCGAAGATAAAAATGTACTTCGTTTCCACGTAGATTATTTCAAACCCGACGACAATAACCCACGTAGAGCGGATGGCAGTATCAAGAAGCAGGCTATTGTCGAAACGATTCTGTCCAAGCATGATGCCGCTACCAATCAAAGACGCTTCAATGCCATTCTTGCCACCTCATCCATTAACGATGCCATCGAATATTACCAGCTGTTCAAGCAGATACAGGAACAGCATAAGCAGGAAGACGATGCATTCGAACCGTTGAACGTAACCTGTGTATTCTCTCCACCAGCCGAAGGAAACCCAGACATCAAGCAGATTCAGGAAGACTTACAGCAGGAAAAGATAGACAACGAACAGGAACCCGAGAGAAAGAAACAGGCCTTAAAAGAAATCATTGACGATTATAACAGGCAATATGGCACCAACCATTTCATCGAAGAATTTGATTCCTATTATCAGGATGTGCAGCAACGCATCAAGGACCAGAAATATAGTAATAAAGATTATCCGCACGCAAACAAAATAGACATCACCATTGTGGTCGATATGTTGCTGACAGGATTCGATTCGAAGTTCCTCAATACGCTGTATGTGGACAAACGGCTCGTTTATCATAATTTGATACAAGCCTTTTCGCGTACCAACCGTATTCTGAATGATACGAAACCTTACGGCAATATTTTGGACTTCCGCGGGCAACAAGATGCAGTGGACGAAGCTATATCAATGTTCTCGGGAAGCGAAAAGGATATGGCCAGACGGATTTGGCTGGTAGAACCAGCTTCCAGTATCCAGAAAAAATACAAGGAAGCTGTGGCCGGATTGCGCAACTTTATGCAGTCGTACAATCTTGAATTCAACGCCTCCGAGGTGGCCAATTTAAAGGGAGACGAAGCCAAGGTAGGTTTTATCAATCACTTCAAGGATGTGCAACGCTACAAGACGCAGCTCAGTCAATATGTTGACCTCACAGACGTTGCCGATACATCTGTTGTGTCCGACTCCCAATCCGAATACGGCTTTACAGACGATGATCTGCTTGCTTTCCGAGGTGCTTATCTGAACTTGGCTTACAGCCTGAAGAAAAAGCGGGAAAAAACAACAGAGCCGGTGTCTCCAGAGATTGAGGATTTGGACTTCGAATTTGTGCTGTTTGCTTCTGCCATGATTGACTATGACTATATCATGGACCTCATTGCCAAACAGTATGGCGGTACCGGCGTTAAGGTAAAACTGACGCGCGAACAGCTGGTGAACCTTGTTCTATCAAACTCCAATCTGATGGACGAGCGCGACGACATCATCGCCTATATCAACAGTTTGGAAGAGGTGAACGGCAAAACGGAGCAGGAAATCAAAGAAGGCTACAATCGTTTTAAAGAAGAAAGGTATGCAAAAGAGATAGCTTCGATTGCCGGTAAGTACAAAATCACCACTGAATCATTAAATGATTTCATCCATGGCATCATGGAGCGGAAGATTTTCGATGCTGAAAAGTTGAACGATCTGCTTGCCCCGCTCAATCTGGGATGGAAAGCTCGGGCTAAGGTTGAATCGGCCTTGATGATGGATTTGATTCCACTCTTAAAACGGAAAGCGGAAGGAGAAGAAATATCTGGATTATCGGCGTATGAAGAATAAGGATATGGAAAAGGGGAATGAAATAAAGACGGTGGTTCCTACTTTGAGATTTCCGGAGTTTCAAAATACAGAGGGTTGGAAAGAATATAAACTGAAAAGTCTCTGTGAAATAGGAAATGGTAAAGACTATAAACATTTAGATAGTGGGAATATCCCAGTTTATGGTTCTGGTGGGTATATGACCTCTGTTGATGATTTTCTATATGATGGAGAAAGCGTTTGTATAGGAAGAAAGGGGACTATTGACAAGCCAATATTCCTTACAGGTAAATTTTGGACTGTTGATACATTATTCTATACGCATTCTTTCCACGATTGTTTACCTAAATATTTATACCTAATATTTCAGCAAATCAATTGGTATAAATATAATGAAGCAGGAGGAGTTCCAAGTTTGTCTAAGACTACAATAGGAGAAATTAATGTTTTTGTTCCTGTAGGAGAAAAAGGAGAATTGAAAGAACAACAAAAAATAGTTGATTGTATCTTTTCTCTTGATGAATTGATTGAAGCAACTGCCCAAAAAGTTGGAGCATTGAAAGAACATAAAAAGGGACTGATGCAACGATTATTTCCTGCGGAGGGAAAGAATGTGCCAGATTTGAGATTTCCAGAATTTCAAAGAGCACAAGTTTGGGAAGAAAAAAAATTGGGAGAAAAAGGTGTATTTTATGGTGGAGGAACACCTGATAGATCAAATAGTTCGTATTGGACAGGTAATATAGGATGGATTTCAAGTTCAGACTTAATGGAAGACAATATACACCATATTGCGATTACGCGTTTCATTAATGAGAAGGCTATAAATAAATCAGCAACAAAAATAATCCCCAAAGAATGTGTGTTATTTGTCTCTAGAGTTGGTGTCGGGAAAATAGCTGTAAACAAAGAAGAATTATGTACAAGCCAAGATTTTACAAACTTTCAACCTACTAAGGGATTGTCAAGCTATTTTGTAGGCTATTATTTTCTGAGTAAAAAAAAGTACTTAAAATCACACAATCAAGGAACTTCAATCAAAGGTTTTTCAAGAAATGATATAGAGAAAACAACAATTGTATATCCCTTCGATATAAAAGAGCAACAAAAAATCGCAGATTGTTTCTCCTCTCTTGATGAGTTGATCGAAGCAACATCTCGAAAAGTAGAAATATTGAAAGAGCATAAGAAAGGATTGATGCAACAATTATTCCCTAAAATCTAATTTATAAAAATATGGATTTATCGCAAATTGCCAGACAAATAAAGGATGCTTCAGAAAATATCTTTCTGATTTATGCATTCAACTCAACAGGGAAAACACGTCTTTCCGTCGAATATAAAGAAGCCGCCAGGAATACAGATGGTCGCCAGACAGGAGTTTATTATAACGCATTCAGTGAAGATTTGTTTGTTTGGGACAATGAACACACGAAGTTGGATATCGTTCCCAGCAGTTTGAACCAATATCATAGCCAACTGAACGAGCGGGATGTTATGGAAAAATTGAAGCCTTACAATCCTAAATATGATTTTTTG
>CASEAJ010000004.1 GCA_949285425.1 uncultured Porphyromonadaceae bacterium | reverse complement strand
TTTCTTTTACCGAAAACTTTTCCAAGGTGACTTTCCGGTAAATCTCCGAAATTTCACACAGACTACGCTGTGACTGTTCATAATCTTTTTGTTTCATTCTTTTGACTCTTTAGGAGTCAACCTTTTTTAAAAAAAGACATGATGCCGTTGGAAGCATGACTTAATGCCGTTCGATGCATGGGAATGTGGTTTCGGGAACATGCAATTGCACCCAAATAGAAGACGGCATTTTCATTTGTATCTCCGCTTGCCATTGACTGTTTTTGAATAAAAAAGAGTGTGCTTGGGCAGAAAAATCAAATAAATTTGATTTTCTGCTCTCGACTTTCACTATTTTTGAATAAAATAGGATGCGCTCGGCAGAAAATTCAAATAAATTTGATTTTCTGCTCTCGACTTTCACTATTTTTGTCTTTCCGTACGTCGTGTTCCGGCAAACGTTGTTTTTCGCCTAAACAAAAACGTCCGGTGCATTGTTTCCCTATACAGGCGGGTTCTGTGAATAACTGCAAAAGCAAGCCTCCGGGTGTTGACGGTGGGGATTTCGCAGGGCTTGTCTGTAATCGGATGCGGATAACCATAGACAGGCACATAAACAAAAGGCAGGTATTTTGAGACAGACAGTTTTACACATGGATGTTCAGCCCGACCGTCATCGGTCATTTCCGGACGGCAGGCTGTGGTTTGCCTGTTTGTGTCTGTTGGCAGGTGTGTTGTTGATGCCTGTCAGGCTGTGTGCGCAGGAAAACTATGAAATCAGGAAAATAAAATTCTCGGGAAACAAGACCCTCAGTTCATCGGCACTGCTTGACCACATGGGCTTCCAACCGTCGAACATCATTCAACGCAAGTTGCTGAAGAAGGACCCTTCGCTGTATAGCGGCGAATTGATGAAGGTGGACCTGGAACGTCTTACCCGCTTTTATCAGAGTCAGGGTTTTCTGCATGCCGACGTTGTTTTGGACTCGCTTGTCGTTGACCCGAAAAAACAGACCGTCGGAATTTACATTGCAGTGACCGAAAACGAACCGGTGAAGGTAGACAGTGTTGCCATCAACATTACCGATTCGATGGAGAACGTACCCCGTAAGGACCGCTTTTACCGCTACATGTATAAGCGGCTTGAACTGAAGCGGGGAAGCCGTTTTGTCGACGATGCCCTGTATGGCGACATGAAACAGATGAATACCATTTTCAGCAATTACAGCTATGTGTATTCGGAAACCAGTTTCAAACTGGGGCTGGTTCCTGAGCAGAACCGGGTCAACATAGATTATGAACTTGTGCCTGGGCGTATCTGCCATTTCGGCGAGACAAGCATATCCGGCAACACCTATGTCAAGGAAAAATACATACGCAAGCAACTGAATTACAAGGCGGGTGATACCTACAATCTGAAACTGGTTGATGATACCCGCCAGCAACTTTATGACTTGCAGTTGTTTCGTGTTGTGTCCATATTGTCTCAAACCAACCGGACCACGCAAAGCGACCCGATACCGATGCGCATCCAGATAGAAGAACTGCCCCGCTGGATGAGCAAGTTCGGGGTGGGTTGGGGTACGGAAGACCATTTCCGGGCCTTTGCCGATGTCACTTATCGCGGAGTGTTCGGAGGTACCAGCAGGCTGAACCTGTATGCCAAGCATTCGGCCCTCGAACCCTATAACCTCAGCCTGTCATGGATAGAACCGCAGTTTTTTGCCCAGAAACTTTCGCTCACGGTCAATCCCTATATCAGGCGCGAGCGCGAGCCGGCTTACGATGTGCAGCGTTTCGGTTTGAACGTGCCTTTCGGATATGCGTTTGGCAAGCACATCAAAACCTCGCTGGCTTATTATGTGGAACGTGTGAAGCAGTTCAATGCGCAGCAGGAAAGCCGTGAATCGGGCTATTTTGATCCGTTCAGCAAGGAATTTCTGTATAACAAGTCCGGGCTTTCGGCTTCGTTTTCCTATTCCACGGCCGAACCCTCAGTGTCGCCTGTGCAGGGGACAACCATAACCGTAGGCGGAAAACTCAACGGATACATTTTCGGAGGCGACTTCAACTATTCCAAATTTTGGGTTGATGCCCGCAAGTATATGCAGGTGAAGCGACTGGTCATTGCGGGGCGTGCCATGATAGGAGGCATCCATTCATCGGACGACCACGGCTTCATTCCGATGGAAGAACGTTTCTATTCGGGAGGAAGTGACTCGAACCGTGGCTGGGCGCGTTCTACGCTCGGTCCCGAACTGACCATTGAGGAGGATGGCGTGTCCAAGGTGATTCCGGCCGGAGGGAAAAGCGTGTTGGAACTGAACCTCGAATTGCGTCATCCGCTGGTTTGGCGCATAGAGCTGGCTGCCTTTCTCGATGTGGGCAATGTGTGGAAAAATTCGTTCGATTACAGGTTCGACCAGATATCTTACACGGCAGGAGGCGGGTTGCGGGTCAATACGCCCATCGGTCCTGTGCGGTTGGATATAGGTTATCCCTTTGCCGGCCCCGGCCAACGGCAGGTGCAGGCATTCCTGAGTGTGGGGCAGGCATTTTAGGTGGGTTTTATAAATGGCTCGCCATAAAAAATATATTTTGTGGGTTTGCTTTTATGTGCTTTTTTATAAAACCCACCTTTAAAGAAACTTGACAAGTGATGAAAGCAGGCAAAATAATAAAATGTACGGCGAAAATACTGGCCTGGTGCTTGGGAAGCATCGTGGCCTTGTTGTTCGCTGCCCTGTTTGCTTTGCAGACTCCGTTTGTCAAACGGAAAATAGCCGATGTGGCCGAGAGACAAGTCAACGCTTTGCTGAATGCCGAATTGTCGGTAGGCAGGCTGAGGGGAAATCTGTTTACACATATCGGGCTGGATGACCTGCTGCTGCTTTCTCCGGCACGCGATACCATAGCATCCGTTTCGCGTTTGGAACTGTCGTACAGCCTGTTCCCTTTGCTTGATGGGGTCATTTGGGTTGACGACATAACCCTGGACCGTCCGTATGTGCATTTACAGCAATATCCCGATTCGAGCTGGAATGTGGCAACCATTCT
Source organism: uncultured Porphyromonadaceae bacterium (assembly GCA_949285425.1). Taxonomy (GTDB): domain Bacteria; phylum Bacteroidota; class Bacteroidia; order Bacteroidales; family Paludibacteraceae; genus QVMH01. The sequence goes on along the minus strand of CASEAJ010000004.1, from coordinate 80,222 downwards.
TAAACCGACAGACAACGATGTGGACACCACAGCAAGCACACCTTTCGGCATGACCGTGCGTCTGAACCGTTTCCTGCTGAACAGCGGTGCGGTGCGTGCGGATGTTTTGTCGGACGCTATTCCCGACAGGATAGACAGTCTTTGTATGGAATTGAGCGGTTCTTATTCGCGACAAAAGCAGGAATTGAAGTTGAACACCCTGCGTCTGAACACTTCACGGCCCGACCTGCATGTGAAGGAATTTAGCATCTTCGCCGAAGCGGACACTTCGCGTGTGAAACTTGATTCACTCACTTTGAAGACCGGCTTGAACGGCATAAGGGCCTGGGGCGAATATCATTTCTCAACCCAGACCGGTTCGTGCATTACGTTAAAGACCGGTCCGGTACATTTCGAGGAATTTCGTGCGTGGTTGCCCGATGGTTTCCCATTTCAGGCGGAACCCGATGTGCAGATTGAAGGTTGTGTGAAAGGAGACAGCCTGAACCTTTATGTGGTCGTTGACGACAGACAACAGCAGGCCACACTGCAGGCTTCTACGTATAACGTGCTTGCCTGGTTGGCCGACTCTGCTTTTGTCCCGGCATACGACCTTTGGCTGCAGCTTGGCAATGTGGACCTGCGCCGTTATGTTGACAATCCGGCGCTGGATTATCGCATCCAACGGGCTACATGCCGTGTCGAGGGGAACGGAGCCGACCCGAAAACCTTGCATGCAAGCTTGCAGCTGCATGCCGGTGACATGGTGGCACAAGGCTATTCGGCGGATACCTTGGCTTTGAGTTTGGACTATGCCGCCGGCGACGTGAAAGGGCATGTCAGTGGGCAGGGTGACTTCGGTTCGTTCTATCTGACTCCTCGTCTGTGGAACATGTGGGGAATGCGTCCCTATTATCAACTGGGACTGCATACAAGGCATCTTGATGTTTCGGCTCTGCTGAGGGACAAGGCATATCCGACAGATGTGAATCTTCGGGCCAGTGTGAAGGGAAACGGACGCGACTTGAAAACCCTTACGGCGCAAGGAAGGCTCACATTGCGTCCATCCGATGTTATGGGTGTACGCATAGATACGCTTGACGCCGAAATGAACTATGCCGATAACGATTTGCAGGTAGACCGACTGCTGCTTGGAGCGCTTTCGGCCACTGTGCGTGCCAAAGGTCACTATCGTTTTCAAGGAATATCAGAGTTTTGGCTCGAAGCGCAGGCCGACAGCATGCAGGCCATCAACGAACTTGCCGGTTTGGATGGGCTTGATACACGTATTCGCCTCGATGCCTACGCGCAGGGAACTCCCGATAGCCTTCGGGCTGAACTTCGTGCCCTGGCGCTTGGAACCCGTTTCAACGGGCTGTCTGCTGACACGCTTCAACTTATGGCCAATGGTAGTCTGGAGAAAAAATCATTGTCTGCCTCTGCTTTGCTTCGGATAGACAGTGCTCGGATGAATGAATTCCGCCTTGACCGGACCGACCTGCAGCTTGAAACCGATACCCGGAACTACCGTGTGGCGTTCAACACCGAAGGGAAAGATGTGCATGCCCGTTTCAACACTCAGGTACAACTGGCTGATACCATCATGGCCACCCTTTCCGGGCTGGCAGTCGGTTACCGGGGCTATGACTGGCAACAGGCCACCGACACGGCTTTTGTCACCCTCCAGCCCGACAGGTACAAGGTGAGCGGTTTCCGTCTCACGACCGACAGTTCATCCCGTTCCTCTTCCATCGATATAAATGGCTGGGTGAGCCGTACCGATTCGCAACAGTTGCAAGTGCTTGTCGATAGGGTAGACATCGGTCGCGTGTTCAAGACGTTGGATGTGAACTTGCCGCTCACCGGCTTGGCCGGTCTGAATGTACATGTGTCGGGTCCGGCTTCATCTCCCGGCTTTACCGCCGTGCTGGATGTGGACAGTGTACAGTTGGAAAGGCTTCGGTTTGACACGGTTCAGAGCCGTATCCGTCTTGTCGGGAAAAACTTGTTTGCCGATTTTCGCATTGTCCCCGACAATCTGGGGCGTATATATGGCGATGGACAATTGCCTGCCGATATACGCCTTGACAGCATGATGTTCCAGTTGCCGCCAGCAGGGAATGATTCCGTTCGGGCTAATTTGCTTGTCGAGCAGATACCCCTGTCCGTGCTCAACCTGTTTGTTGATGCCGATGAAGTGACTGGAACATTGAACAGCCGGGTGGCTGTAGATGGAAGTCTGAGCAGACCGCAGTTGTCAGGCGCTCTCCGGCTTGACAGCGGTTTGGTGAAAATAGACCGATATGGCATAGATTACAGGAATATACAAGCAGGTTTGCAGTTCGGTACGGACAGTGTACGCATTGATACGTTCCTCATTCAAAGTACTGATGGCAGCATGACGGCTCATGGGGGCATACAGTTCCAATCGGAACTGTACAAAGCCGACCTGAGTTCCTCTCTTCTGTCCGTTGACTTCAACCGTTTCAACCCGTTTAACCACAAACAGTTTAAAATGGAGATGTCGGGTGGAGTGCAATTTACGGCCAATGCCGACAGCACTACGTTTGCAGGCGACATAAGCATTCCCGAAGCCAATATTTATTTGCCGGCAGTCATGGCATTAATGGGCAAGAGTTCAGCTCCCGATATAAACCGCCCCTTGCTTCTGGCCGAGTTGGAAAAGACTTTGCAACCGGGCGATTCGATTGTATATTCCTACCGTCCCGATGCCGCACAAACCGACACGGCAGGCAATACTTTCGAGTTTCTCAAAAACCTGCAAGGCGAAGTGAAGGTGAGCATTCCGCGCAATACCTGGATACGCAATCAGGACATGCGTATCGAACTTTCAGGAGATGTGCGTCTTATGAAGCACCGCGACTTTTTTGAAATTTTCGGCTCCATCGATGTCGTGCGTGGTCAATATAATCTGTTGGGAAAAGTTTTTGTCATACAAAGCGGCACCGTGAGTTTTCAGGGAGGAGAGAAAATCGACCCGATATTGAATATCGATGCGGTTTACTCTTTCCGTGATCCTTACCGCAACAAACGGGATTTGGGCATTACCGTAAATGGCGGTCTGGACGACCTTACCATTACCTTTAAGTTGGAAGGCGAAAAAATAGGTGAAGGAGATGCGCTCTCCTACATTATTTTCGGGAGGGCACTCAGCGAACTTTCCACAGCCGAATCGTCGGGCATAGACCCCGGAAAACTGGCAGGAATGGCAGCGGCTTCACTCATCTCCTCGCAACTCACCAAACTTGGAAACAAGTTTAATGTAGATTATATTGAGGTAGATGTGGGTGATTCTTTCGACAATGCTTCGCTTACAGTGGGTAAATACATTACAAATAAGCTGTTCATCAGCTATGAACAGCGGATAGGTACCCTTGAGGACAAGGACACCGCCCGCTATGAAATGACTTTGGAATATGAACTGTTCAAGTTCTTGTTCCTGCAGCTCACCAGCTCGCCCATAACAAACGGTTTTGACCTCATATTCAAAATGGACAGCAAATGACAGAGGACGGCTGACCGTCAGTGTTGGAATTTTCAGTTATCCACTGTCTCTTTTTTGTCGTTGTCAGCGTTGTGCAGATAATCCGTAGGACGGACTCCAAACTCTTTCTTGAAAGCTTTTGAAAAATAACTCGGGTCGGAAAAACCAGTTTTGTAGGCGGTTTCCGAAACGTTGAATCCTTCGCGAAGCAGTTCGCAGGCTTTGTTCAGTCTTTTTTTGCGGATGTAATCGCCCATTGAAGTATTCAACAGACTTTTCATTTTAACATGAAGCAGGCTTCGGCTGATAAAAAGTGTTTGGGTGATGTCGGTAATGCTGAATGCATCGTTGCTTATGTTGTCTTCAATGATTTTGTTTATTTTTTCGATAAATTCCTTGTCGAACTTGCTCAATGACGTGGCTTCGACATCGCTACCCAGGGTTTGTGCTATTCTTTCCCGTTGTATCAGTTTCATGTGCATGATGTTTTTCACCTGAAGTTCCAGTATTTCCGGGTCGAAAGGTTTGGGTACATAGGCTTCGGCTCCGCTTTCATAGCCTTTCATAATATCTTCTGTGTCGCTTTTGGCGGTTAGCAATATGATTGGAATGTGCGAAGTGGATATGTCTTCTTTCAGATTACGGCATAAGCTCATGCCATCCATTTCGGGCATCATGACGTCGGATATGACAAGGTCAATCGGATATTTTCGTGCTATCTCTAATGCTTCCATGCCGTTACATGCCTGATAGGTGTTGTATTTTTTTCTGAAAATGTCCGACAGAAAACCGAGCAGTTCTTCGTTGTCTTCCACCAGCAGGATGGATGGCTGGGAGTTGGCTTTTTCAGTCTCTAAGGTTTGTACCATTTTTGCGGTGTGTTCTGAATAAGGGGTAGCGAACTTGTACTGGCTGAGCGGTACAATGGTCTTTTCCGAGTTGATTTTGTCTTTGGGGTCAAATGCCTCTTCCGATACGTTCAACATGACAGTGAAGCAACTGCCTTTTCCTGGTTCGCTTTCCACATGGATGTTTCCTTTGTGTACGGTAGTGAATTTCTTGACCAGCGCCAATCCGATTCCCCAGCCTTTGTTGTTGGTGTTGTGACCGCGTTTTGTCTGGTAATATTTCTCGAAAATATTGTCAAGTTCTTCCTTTACAATGCCAATGCCTGTGTCTTTTACTTCTATGCGCAGGTAGTTGTAGCCGTCCGGGCAATCGGTGATTGCGGCATTGATGAATACTTGACCTCCTGTGGGTGTGAACTTGATGGCATTGGAAATGAGGTTGCTGATAATCTTTTCTACATAAGAAGGAGAGAACCATACGAATTCACCGTTGTTTTCGCAGTGGATATAAAATGATATGGATTTTTCGGCTGCACTTTCTTTGAAAAGCAAGGCCAGTCTTTCTATAAAATCAAGCGGATTGCCTTTTTCTATGTAGAATTGGAAATTGCCCGATTCCATTTTGTTGAAAGTGACCAATTCATCAATCAGTCCGACCATTTTATGGGTGTTCTTCATAGCTATGTCCAGTCTTTCCTGTGATTCTTCAGACAGTTCTTGATGTTGGGCTATATATTTCAATGGGGCCATAATCAGTGAAAGGGGCGTTTTCAGTTCATGGGAAACCGATGTGAAGAAGTCCATCTTTATCTTGTTCAGTTCCTCTACACTTTCTTTTTCCAGTTTGGCTATTCTTACGGCATTCTTTTCTTTGAGGCGGATGGAAAATATCCGGAAACTAAGCCATAGTATAATCATGATAATGATTGCGTAGACTATGAAGGCCCAAAGCGATCGGTAGAATGGAGGATGGATGATGAATTTTATTTCCTTGACAGGTGCAAGTCCCCAGCCGTCGTTGGTGTTGTTTGCCCTGATTTGCAAAGAATAGCTTCCGGCGGGCAGGTTTGAACCGACAAACTTCCGTTCCTTGCCAACATTTTTCCATTCTTCATCCATGCCGGCCAGTTTTACCTGATAATTGATGGTGCTGTTGTTTCCCAAGGAAATGGCTGCGTATTCGATGCTGAACGAACGTGATTGCTTATAAGAAAATTCGATGACAGACATATCATCCAAAGTGGTTGTCAATGGTGAGTCTTCATCAAGTGTGGTCATGATGTGATTGTCTATAGTCAAATGTTTCAGATGAACGTAAAAGAGATTCCGCTCTGTTTTTATGGATTTCGGAGCGAATGCGATAAGTCCATTGACACTGCCGAAGTACAACAGTCCGCTTTGGGACTGGATGGAGGAAGAAAAATTGAACTGGTCGATAGGCAAACCATCTTGCACGGTATAGCATACAAAAGCGTTCCGCTCTTTGTTGAATTGGAACAAGCCTCGACTTGTGCTGACCCAAAGTCGGCCGAGTTCATCTTCAATGATGCTGCATATGGTGGTTTGTGAGAGAGAAAGTCCATGGGCCGGAGTTCTTATTTCAAGTTCGGTCGGATCGATGTATTGTAGTCCTCCGTTGTTTGTACCTATCCATATCCGGTTGCTTGCATCTTGATAGAGTGAAGTGATGTAGTTGTCTTTGAGTTGTGAATTGTTGGCATGTGCGGTCCAACCGTTTACTTCGCCGGTTCGGTCGTCTATGCGGAACAGTCCGTTGTTACGGGTTCCGACCCATACGTTGTCATCTTGGTCGACAAGCATGCAGTATATGAAATCAATGTCGAGTATGGGATGATTGCAGGTGATGAATGAGTCTTTTTCCTGATTATAGTATCTGAGTCCTTGTGTAGTACCAATCCATAATTTCTTGTTCCGCTTTTTCTCGATGGCGAATATGGCATCGGAAGGTAATCCGTTTTGGCTCGGCAGATAGTGCCAGCATGTGTCGGTATAGGAATTGTAGCGAAACAGACCATTTCGGAAAGTACCTATCCACATGTCTTGGGTCTCTTTGTCATAGTAGAGTTCGTGTATGTTGTGTCCTAAGTGGTCGATTTGGTTGAAAAGCGTGATGTTTCCGTTTTGGGTATTATAAATGTTCAGTCCGCCGTCTTCGGTGGCAATCCATAGAATGTCTTTCTGTGGTTCTATGATTTTCCGGACAGCTTTTCCCCGAATGTTTTTCAAGCTATATCCTGCTTCAATCCAGTGAAACTGCTCGTTGTTTTTGGGCAGCATGTTGATACCTCCAAAATAGGTGCCAATCCAAATATTACCGTCGTGGTCGCACAAAATGTCATAGATGGCATTGTCGTTCAGCTTATTCTTGTCGACGAAATTTTGTTGGATAATTTCGATGGTTCCATCCGGATTCAATATGGTGATACCTTTTTCCGTGCCGAGCCACATTCTTCCTTTGTTGTCTTCTGTAATGACACGCACGGTGCCGTCGGAAAGTATTTCCGGGGTATATGTACGGGCAGCGCCTGTTGTCTGATCTATACTCATTACACCCTTCCCGTTCCGTCCTACCCAAAGCAGGCCTTTCGAGTCAAAGTAAAGGGGAATAATGCCATCAATCCCGGTAATGAAATCGCTGAAATAGGTGGGGTTTATTTGCGTTGTTTTCGACAGGGTTGGATCGTAGTAAAAAATGGAACGGTTGGTTGAAATGAACAGGCGGTCGGTTTGGTCGATGGCCAATGAAATGATGAATTCGTTGTCTTGTCGGGGATGTACAACAAATTCATCTGTATCTTCATTCAATATGTAAAGTTGTGCACCACTACATATGAGCTTGCCTTGACTTGTTTCTACGATAGAGGTGATAATCGTATTTTGCAGATTATAGCGTTTGAAGTCATCGGTTGCCGGTTGGTACATGCAGATGCCATTGTAGGTTCCTATCCAAATGCGTTTCTTGCTGTCCTGATAAAGGGTTCGGATAAAATTGTGACAGAGTGAGCGGGGATTATCCGGTTGGTTAAAATAATTCATTATCGTATAACCGTCGTAACAAGCCAATCCGTTGCGTGTGCCTATCCAAAGCATACCCTTGTCGTCTTGCATCAATGTTTCTACTTGCTGGTGGGGCAGTCCATCCTTGCCGGTGAGTTGCATAAAGCGGTAATTGGTTTTGCTGTCCGATGAAAATGCAGTTAAAGTGCAGAACAGAAAAAAGAAGAACAGAAGTCGGCAGGGATACTTGAACATGTCAGAATGAATTTTATGAATGTAGAGTCCGATAATTACTTACAAATTAAACAAAAAAGTCATTTGTTTGTTTGCGGATAAAAACGATTATTTGCACCCGAAAGTGTGTGCCGGGTGCAAATAATCGGTCAATTTAGTCCGCATGGCATTCGGTTGTTACCGTATGCAAATGATGGAAGAATAGTCCGTTTCTTCATTGCTGATTGAGATCAGGCAATGTCCGTTAAGTATGTACGGCAAGTTGAAAGTGGCTTTTTCTCCACTGAAGGTAAATTGTGAAATACATGCCCCGGTCAAGTCATACAGTTTGACATGATTGGTTTTGCTTTCCTTGTTCAACTGTATGTTGAGAACACCATCTTTTACAAAAACAGAGCAAGTTGTGTTTGGAGCATCGTTAATTCCAGTCGGCGGATTAGGCCGGTCTGTGTTTCTGTAGAGTTTGGTTTGGCTCCAGCCGCATTTGAATATTTCGTCATATCCGTCACCATCAAAGTCGGCCACTTCCAACGTGCCGTCGGCCCAGCCGGAAATGACATCGTTTACGCCTTCTACTTTTGAAAAACTATTGTCGGTACCATCGTTCTTAAATACATGGAATACACCAGCTCCCGACCAACCGGAAATGAAAAAGTCGGTTTTCCCGTCATTATTGCAGTCACCGGTTTTGATGGGGCCTTTTTGTACACCGGCCAGTCCGAAATTCATTTCAGTAAATGTGTTGGTGCCGTTGCCCTGCAAAACATGGATGAAGAAAGCCCCATCTTTCAATCCGCCAGTGAGGATGTCTTTGAAACCGTCCTGGTTGTAGTCAATCCAATAGACGTATGCCTGATTGTATCCCGGCAGGGTAATATCTTGCTGTACGAATGCTCCTTTCCCGTCGCCTTTGTAAATGTAGGATTTTCCCCAACCGTTGAGTACAATGTCCAGGTTACCGTCATTGTCGTAGTCGCCGAACCGGGCATGTCCATCGGCCATGGGAAAAAGGGTTGTGTTGTTTATGTCACTGAAATTATCGTTCCCGTCGTTGTGATAGACATTGACTTTCCCTCCTTTAGCGGTTTCTTTCCAGCCAATCTGGAGAATGTCCAACCGTCCGTCATTGTCATAATCTCCGAATTCGATGATACCGTTTGAACGTCCGTCCAGTGTAGCCGCTTCGGTGAACATACCCGTGCCGTTGTTCTTGTACACGACGGCCAGCTGGGCGTTCGTTCCATTGTATGTGCACCAGCCTTGAACAACGAAGTCCATGTCACCGTCGCCGTCATAGTCTCCCGCACTGATGGAGCTGTGTATGAATCCTTTGTCTATCCCTGTGTTTGTGGCAAGGGTAAAACCTCCGGTTCCGTCATTCAGATAAAGCCAGGTTTTGTGTTTTCCATCGGCTTTGTCTATTCCGGTCAGAAGAATGTCGGGTTTCCCGTCTCCGTTGAAGTCGGCACATGCCGAAGCGCAGTTGTTGTTGATATCCTGCACAAAGCAAGCGGGGGTAATGTCTTTGTAGATTTGGGCATTCAGACCGAATATACCGGTCAGTGCCATACCAAGCAGTACATTTTTACTCATGATAATTTTTTTGTTTTTTTGATAGTTTATAATGGGGCAGGCATGAAATGCCTGCCCGGAATTTTCATTGTTATACTGAAATCGCATGTCTGTCCCTGTTTGCAGAGACCACATGCAACCTCAATGAAGGGCTATTCGTTCTTGTTTGCTGTTCCGACATGATAATACAACACACCGCGGTATGCTGTCGGGTAATTGCTTTCGCCGAATCCGATTTGCGAAGCAGCAAAAGGCAGTTCCACCATGCCGATTTCGTGCCCGTCAACGAAGAGATACAGTTTGTCCTGGGCTCTTACCGCACGGAGGTTATACGATTCTTTCAGCAGTTCATGTGTCTTTATCTTGTATATGTGTTGTTGCAGGTCTGTGGCTGTGCGGTTGATGAAACGTACGCCTTCCGCTTTTATCGGTTCAAACGCCACATGGTTGTACATGGGGTTTTCTGCAATTTCAGCCTTGCTGCAGTCCAAGGCATGCCATTTGCCCTCGGCGAGATATTCGACCGAAAACCGTTCGAACATGTTTTCCGCAAAATCCGATTTGTCGGAAACATCGTGACGGTTGAGATACAGGCCGTCGATGATGGCTGGTGTTGCAAAGCGGTAATTTTTTTCGAATGCATCGGTATACTTCACATCGGGGTAGACAGTCCGTTCTTGTGACAGCGGGAAAGAAAGTTGTGATTTTACTTTCCCTTTACTGGTGACGGTTACATCCAAACTGCGGCTTTCTCCGTTGAAAACGGCCTTTACATGATTCTTTTCATCTATGTATGCCGGATAGCATCCTGCCGTTCTGTTTTCATTCATGCCATATACCTGGAATGCCAGTTCGTACCGGTCGAGCCGTTCGCCGGCAAGTACTTTTTCATTGGCATCCAGACGGATGGATTCTTCATCGAATCCGATGGTGCAAATGGTACCTTCAAATCGGGAGTTTCCGGTCTGGTCGAATGTGCCGGGTTTGCCGGGAGTGCCTGGTATGACATTGGCAAACAGATGTTTGCCTGGAGCAGGAATCTCATCGATAAAGACTTTCAGTTTGTCCTTGTTCCGTTCAATGCGGAAGTGGTGGTATACCCCCCATTTGAAATCATCGGGCAGCGTAAATTGTTCTTCGGTTTCCTTCCCATCCTGCATGACGGAGAGATACCATACATGGCGTGAAGCATCCAGTCCGACCTGTGCCTGGTTCTTTTCATCTTTCCACCACGCAACGACTCCGGCTTTGCCTGTAGTGCAGACTGATGTTTCAAACAAATAGGCGTTTGAAGGCTGCATGTCATGCAACAGACCGGCAACGGTGGTTTCGGCAATGGCTGAATAGCTTGGCAGAGCCGGTGCGGGATGATATCCTTTGGTGTTGGGTCCGGTAATGCCATCGACATAAAGGGTTTTGTCGAAAAACAATACGCGGTCGACATATTGGTCGCGCGACTCATTGTTTTTGTTGGCCATGTAGATGAGCCACCATTCGAAACCGTTTGGTCCACGGAGTATGTTGGGTTGTCCCGGTGTGAACAGAATGTCATCGGCCATTGTATCTTGCAGGTCGAAAAGCGACAAATCGAAATAATTGGAACGTCCTCCGGCCGTTTCTATCGCCAATATGTTTTCTCCCTTTTTTAAGGCCTTACGTTGTTTGTCTGTCAGATTGACCATGCAGTAGTCGGCTCCTTTCTTGTCGTATATGACTGTACCGTTGAGCATGATTCGTGTGTCACCGTAGTGTGTTACTCTCAAGGCGAGATGGCCGTAGCTTTCGGGCAGCGTGAATTTCTTGCGCAACCACAAGGTCGGCGATTTCCATATAGTGGCGCAGTACCGTGCGGTGGAGCCTGCAATTTTTTGCGATGCAAATCCTCCTTCACCTTTTTTCCAGTCGGAGTCGTTGAAACTTATCTCCATCCAGCCTTCTACGGGTTTTTCTTCCGAATAACAGAACTGGGGGGTGTACTGTGTTCCGGTGTAGCGCAACAGATCGGTGTAGGTTTCTTCCAACGTGGTCTGGTTGCTGCCTACCACGGGATGACTGTATTTGTTCCCGTTGTTGAATTCCATGGGGGAGTCAGCCTGTGCTACTCCCAGCTGGTAGTTGCCCCAAGTGTGACCGGTATGGTTGGCGTTGTACATCATGTAGTATTGGTCACGATATTTGATGACCCAAGGTCCTTCAGCTACGCGGTTGTCCATGGTTTCCCATGTGTTGGGGAGGGAGGCGAACAGACAATAGGGCTCGGTCAGGAAGGTTGAGGGATCTTTCATTTTCCGTACCCATATTGTGTTGCCTTCGGTGAAGCGGACCATATACATGTAAAGTTGTCCATCATCGTCTTTAAACACTTTCGGGTCAATGCGGTTGTCCATCCACGTTGTCTGCTCCGGTTCGGTGTAGGGCCCCAGTGGCTTGTCGCTTTCGGCATGGGTAATGTGTACGGCATGACGGTCCTCTCCCCAATAGTTTACCGACCAGTAAAGGTGAAAACGGCCGTTGAGATAGAACATGTCATTGGCATGTATCTGGTTGTTTCCGGCTCCGGTGCCACGGGTCCAATCGTTGTCCATGGTTACTGCATGTACCGGCTCGTTCCAATGGATGAGGTCATCGGATACATAAAAATCGCCGTTTGTTCCGACCCCGCCAATGTAATACTTTCCGTTGTATTTCATGACACCGGCATCTGCCACATGAGAAATGACCGGATTGGGGACGTTTTGTGCAAATGACAGGCTGAAGGCAGCACCTGCACAAATGAGGGTTAGAATAGAAGTTTTTTTCATGATGGTTGTATGTATGATGTTGTTAAAGGATTCCTTCGGTTGTCTGTCGTTGTGTACTGATTTGTTCGAATTTGAATCCGGCAAGTTTTTCGGACTGTATGTCCACTCCGCTTGAGAACCAGAAAATCTGGCTTTTGGCAAAACGTTGCAAATAGGCATCTATGTCCGTGTCGTCGTCTATGTTCCATTGTGTACAGAACACCGGACGTCCGAAACGGTAACAGATACTGGCCAGCCAACCTGTTTCGGGAGCTTTCGGGCAAGCCGAAAAAGCGGTGATATCCGACAAACTCCATATCGTGTAGCACAGCCGGGCGTTGCTGCCGCCTTCATATACGAGCCGGTCCCAGCCACCGGTCCGTCCGTGTACCAATGCTCCCCAATAGTCGAATTCCGGTTCAAATGCACGGACTTGCACATAAGGGGTCATGGTGAGAGGCTGGTTTGCATATTGGTTGCGGGCATGGCGAAAAAGGAGTGTAACCAATTGTTCCAAAGCATTTGTATCGTTGACTTTTTCTCCGGGATGGTGGTACAATTCCCAAGCCTTGATACGTGTGTCGCAATAATATCTGCCGACAACGCTCCCTACATATTCGGCCAGTGATTGATGAGGAGACAGGAAATCATCATCGGTGAGCAAAAGCGGCATGACACTCCGGCCTTGTTCGGCTGCCTGGGCCAGCAAATCATCCATGTGACGGAAGAAAGAAGCCGTGTCGGACTTCCACTCATTGTATGAAAAAGCTATTTTGACTGCATTGTAGCCATCTGTATGGGGCAGGGATTTTTGTTCGTTTGCAATGAAACCTTTTAGCGGACCGGTTACCATCCATTTCCACACACGTTCATGGCTCCACCGTTCGGTTTCTTCCAGCGGCGGATACAGTTCTTCGTTCTTTTCGCAGAAGCGGTAGTTCTTGAGCATGTCTATCTCACGGCTGTCATACACATCGCCGTCGCTGTAGAACAGATTGTGGAACATGGGTCCATAGGGGTCGTAAGTGCTTTGTCCCCACCGGGTTTCCCAGTTACGGTCGTTGATGTATAGCCCCCAAACGTAAAAATTCACCTTGTACTTGGAAAAGGCGGCCAATGTACGTGCAATGCCGGAACCGTTGGTACGTGTGAGGCATTCGGTGGCAACCATGGGGCGGTTGCCTATCTTTTGCAGGAAGTCCATCATGTCATAGATGTGCTTGCTGAAATCGAGTGCACAATTATAATAATGGAAATTGTGGATATCCATCATGGCTTCCACTTCCGCCATGCGTTTCAAAGGCTTGCTGCCTTCTTTGATGGTGGCCCAAATGATGGATGAAGTGATGGGCTGTTCTATGTCTTCATCGCGGCACCAGCCGACCATCTGTTCTATGATGTCAAGCTGTTCGTAGGTTTCCGCCTTGTCTTCGTATCGCGGTTCGTTCCACAGGTCCCAAAACACGATGCGTTTCTCCCGGGCGAAGTTTCTGACCACCTGGCGGACGGTTGCTTCATATTCCCTCATGGGTTGTTTGCCACGGTTTTGCCAGTATTTGCCGGCAACGAATGAGATGACCGGCGAGACAGTCATGCCGAACCGGTCGGCATCGTCAATCATTTGCTGGATGTATGCTATTTGTTCTTCGGCTGTGTTCCCCTGCACCCAGAAGCGTACGCTGTTCAATCCGGCTTCGTGTGCTTTTTGCAGCACCTCCGTTCTTGACATGTCCGGATAGGCCGGATAAGGTTCGTTAAAGCCTTTGATGACTCCTACTTTTTCCTGCCAGGCCCATGCTTGTTCTTCTGTCCATTGTTCCCTGGCGAAAAGCGTGCCGGTGGCAAGCATCAGCAAAGTGAAAAAAAATGTTGTCTGTCTGGTCATATTTGTAGGTTTTAAGTTTATGTAGCAGTAACGTAATGCGTTAATTTACATCTTCTCGTAGGGAAACGGAATCAGTACATGGGTTTCTTCTGCCCATACATTCCATTTTTCAGTAAGTTGTTTCAGTATCTCCGGTTTCGATTGAGACAGATTGTGGCTTTCTGTCCGATCGTTTTCTATGTCATACAGTTCCCAGACTTTTCCTTCTTGGTCCCATACAGCTTTCCAGTTTTTCCAGCGTACGGCACGGTTTCCCTGGTGTTCCCAATACATGTATTCATGAATGGAAGAGGTTTCTCCTTTGATGGCAGGCATGAGGTCGGTTCCAACCAAGGGTTGTATCTTATTGCCGTTGTGAAATGTTTGCGGGTAACTGGCACCGCTTACATTCAATATCGTCGGCATGATATCTGGCAAATATCCCGGAACACGGCACCAAGTATTTTCAAACTGTTGCAATTGTTTGTGCCACGTGATAATCAGTGGAGTGGATATACCTCCTTCATAGGCACGTTGCTTATATTTCCTGAATGGAGTGTTGGAGGTTTGCGCCCAAGCTTTTCCGTATGAAGGATGTCCGCTTATGGCCGGATTATTTATGTCTTCTTGCCGGCCTCCCCCCAGTTCGTTGTGCGGTTCGGCACAAGCTCCGTTGTCCGACATGAAGAAAATCAGTGTGTTGTCGAATTTCCCTTTTTCTTTCAGGTGGGCTATCAGTCTGCCGATATTGTAGTCCATACAGTGTACCTGTGCAGCATAGACGGCCATTCGATAGGCAGTACGATTTTTTTCTTCTTCGGAAAGTTCGTCCCAACGGCGGTTTTCCCATTCGGCAAAATCGCTGTTGGCATCGATAATGCCCAACTCAGCCATGCGTTTGTGGCGTTCTTCCCGGATGACATCCCAGCCTTTGCTACGATACATGTCATAAAATTTTTCGATGTCTTCCTCCTTTGCCTGTAAAGGCCAGTGTGGGGCATTATATGCGAGGTAAAGGAAAAAGGGTTCTTGGTCTTGCTGCTCATTGATGAAACGAATGGCATAATCGGTGAAAGCATCGGTAGTGTAGTAGGGAGCTTCTGGTGCCGGCAGTTTCCGATTGTCCAATGTCAGTCCACGTCCTCCGTCGGGTCGCAAATAGCTGCATGCTCCTGCCAAGATACCATAGAAACGTTCGAATCCGCGTTGTAAAGGCCATTTTTCCATACCGTGCATACCCAAATGCCATTTGCCGGCCATATAAGTATGGTAGCCGGAGTTTTTCAGTACTTCGGCTATGGTTACGCAGTTACGGTTCAATGCTCCTCGGTACTCATAGATGCTCCAGTCTTTGGGATCTTTATCTGCGTTTTGGTAAGGATCTTCCGACATCCAACCTATTCCGGCCTGATGTTGGTACAGGCCGGTCATGAGGGAGGCTCGGGTGGGACAAGAACGCGACGTGTTGTAAAACTGGGTCATACGTACACCTTGCGATGCCAGCTTGTCGATGTATGGTGTCTCTATTTCACCTCCGTAGCAGCCAATGTCGGAGTAGCCCATGTCATCGGCCAGTATAATGACTATGTTGGGGCGTTCCTGCCCCCATAGGTTGCCGAATGACAACAGTGAAAGGGCAAGTACGCCGGTTGGTTTTTTTCGGGAAATGGAATCGGTGCTTTTCATAAAATCTGTTTGCTATTCTTGTATGGGAGTGATGACATGCTTCTTGTCAGCTGTAATGCTGTAAATGCCATTGTCCATCTTTTCAAAATTCAGAGGAACGATGCGTGTCTTTCTCGGCGATACGACCGAATCGGAATGGTGTACGTGGAAGACATAATAATATTGACCGTCCAGACCTTTGAACAAGTCTCCGTGTCCGGAGCCTTTTTCACCGACGATGTTTCGGTGAATGATGGGGCTGTTGGCATGCTTTACCCACGGACCATAAGGAGAGGTTGCGGTGGCATAGCCTACGGCATAGTCTACGCTCATAAAATGATTGGCCGAATAGAACAGGTAGTATACATTGTCCAGTTTGACTACGGTGGGACCTTCCATGATAGGGTCTGACTGGTATGCCGGTGTGTGTTCCCAATCTTCTGTGCAGCCGAAGCATTTTTTCAGAGTTTCGGGTTTTATGCAACCTTTTTGCAGGTCAAATTCGGCTACCCACAGATAATTACCTCTGCCAAAACGGACATGATACAGGTAGTATGTTCCGTCACTGTCTTTGAACAGAAATGAGTCAATGTTCTTTTCAGAACCGTCGATAGGTTGTATAGAGTCTTGTCTGAAAGGTCCGGAAACGGATTTGCCTGTAGCCAGTACGGTTTGCTCGTTGGCTGTATAGGTCAGGTAATAAGTGTCTTTTTCCTTGAAAATCTGAGGAGCCCAGAAACCTTTGTCTCCAAAGCAGCTATCGCCTTTGCGCAGGATTAGTGCGAGTGTATCGCCATTCACGGTTTTCCAAGTTTTCAAATCGGTCGATTCAAGCAAAGCAAAACCTTCGGGTGCGCGGTTGCGGGTACCGGTCAGGTAGTATTTCCCGTTTTCCACGAATATGGTCGGGTCGGCAAATTCTATTTCATTGCAACTGTTTTCTTTTGCTGTTTTGCAGCTGATACAAGTTATGGCGATGAAGGCTGTCAGTAAAAAGTGGCTGAATGTTTTCATTTGATTCAAAATAATGATGTTGTAAGAAAATGGGATAATTCGGGTTAGAATGACATGATTTTTTTGCTCAGAGTTTGTCCGTTAGCTAATTGTATTTTCAATATTCCTCTTTCGGAAAACGAAAGAGGAATATGAAGGGAATGACCGCATGCAACTGCTCTATACAATAGGGCTCCATTGAGAGCATACAACTCGACCATATTCATGTCGCTCTCTGCTTCAATGTGCAGAACGCCATTTTCCATGCTTGTCGTTACGGCAGAGGCTGTTGTGGTGGATATGCCGCTGGTGTTTTCATTCAGCCGGAATTCCATCCAGGTCCAGGACTCTTTCGTTTCGGTGTCGGTTATCTTTTCTGTCTCAATAGCTCCCTCTATCCGGTTCCTTACTTCAATGTTCACGCGCATCACATTTTCTGGCTTTGGTGCGGTTTCTAAGCCGAGCACTTGCCAGGGGATGGCTACTTCTATATCATAGTAGAATGACTTCACCGATACCAGGTAGTTTACTCCGTTCGTGTTTTCAGCAACGTTCCAGCGGTTGTTTTCCCCGTATTCCATGGAAAGTGTACCGTCCACATTGAAGAAAAAGCGGAACATGCCTGTTTGCGGATAGGTGTCACAGGCATTCAGCATGTCCAGAGACAAGAACACTCCATCGTTGTCCACTTTGTCCGTGAAGATGTCGCGGTCTATCACCCGGGCTGTGAAGTACAGGTTGTGTTCGTCGTACAGGAAATCGGCGGTGGTGCGGTTGCCTGTCACTTGTCCCAAGATAACCTGCTGTGCATTTTTGCTCGTCCATTCATCACCTACAAAAGTGCCATCAAGGGTGGGTGTACCGTAGTTGGCCTCGAAGTGTTTCATGGGGTAGCCTTTCACCATGTGGATGGCATTGCCGGTATTGGCATCGCCGATAGAACCTAAGGCAATAACGCTGCCATCGCCCACCGAAGTGACCGAATTCCACAACGAGTGCTCCGACATGCCCAAGTCGAACGGGGCGGTGATGCCTTTGAAATTCTTCGCATCCGCATCGCCCACCGCCACGAACATGCCGTAAGCATCCGAGCTCACCCCGGCGCGATCGCCGTAGTCGCCTTGCCAGGAAGCGATGGTTTCGCCCGTGGCCAGCTGGCGCAGGTAGGGAGCCGCCGAGGCATACCGCTTGTCCTCCTCGTTGGCGAATATCATGTTGCGGTTCGGACTGTCCGCCCCCACCACGCTGCTCCAATTGTCTTCCAACGAGCAACGCACCGTGGTCGCCCGGAAGCCCGAACGGCCCGGCCAGCCGTTGTCCTCGATGATGACGACAATCTCGCCGGCATCGGTCAGGATGGGCACGGGCATCCCGTCGCGCGTACCGGGACGGAAGGATATGCGCACCGGCTCGCTCCACGTCAGCCCTTTGTCGAACGAGCGGCACATGGAAATGCACTGCTCGTTGCTCGACGTGAAATCATTTTCGTTGGCAAAATAGCATTGCAGCTCGCCCGAAGGCAATTCCAGGAACGAGGGTTCCCAGCACCCGTCGTTGAACGTGTGCTGCGCATCGAATATGAAGATGGCATTGCTCCACGTGTTCCCGTTGTCGGTACTGCGCACGGCCCGGATGCCAAACTTGCGGTCTTCGCTATACGGTTCGGACGGCCGTGGATTGAAGCCCACGATGATGGTGCCGTCGGTCAGTTGGATAAGGTCGGGCACAGCATAAGGCACTTTGTTAGCACTGCGGATGATGACCTCGGGCGAAGTCCACGTTTGCCCGTAATTGCTGCTGTAACATACCGAAATGCCGCCACCAGCCTCGGCAGCCGCCATGATGCGCCCGTCCTGCAACTGGATGATGCGGGCATAGTTGCCCGATGAAAACAAGGTTTTCTCACTGGTCCTGTCCCAAAAGATGCGGGAAGAGGAATAAGGGTCTTTGCGCACGGCGAACACACTGTTGACCACCATCAAAGCGGTCACAATCATGAAAATCTTCATCGTCTTCATATTCCATTTACTTACTGTTTTCCTCATAATACTGT
Organism: uncultured Porphyromonadaceae bacterium; assembly: GCA_949285425.1. Classification (GTDB taxonomy): domain Bacteria; phylum Bacteroidota; class Bacteroidia; order Bacteroidales; family Paludibacteraceae; genus QVMH01. Next base: position 61,711 of record CASEAJ010000004.1, on the reverse strand, counting down.
TTCACTCTCAAAGCATCCAACGGCTTGTCCGTCGTGATGTATTGGACACCGGCGTTTGTCATTTCCGCCATGTCGCCCATCGAGTTCACCGTCCACACGTTGACTGTCATGCCCAGCTCTTTCGCCTGCTGTATCCACTGGGGATTGTTGCGGAACTCGGATATGTTGTAATCCAAGCCGGTTATCCCCAAGTCGTCCAACGCCTGTGGTGCCATGCCGCCCGACAGGTAGGCCACCTTGGCATGGCTGTCGAGCCTTACCAGTTCCTTGCACACTTCCAGGTCGAAAGCGATGTATTCCACCTTGTCGCCCACGCCCCAATAGGCCACCGTGTCCACCACGGCTTTGGCCACCGCCATGTTGCGCTCGGCCGTGGAGTGGGTTTTGATTTCTATAATCAGTTTGGTGGGGCTTTCACTGTTCTTTACAAGTTCCAGACACTGGCTCAAGCGGGGTATTTTCTCACCGTTCCCCAAGGTGAGGTTTTTCACCTGGTCGTAAGTCGAGTTTTGGATAGACACGCCACTTAGCGTTTCATCGTGGTTCAGCACGATATGACCATCGGTGGTGAGCCACACATCGAGTTCCGAGCCGTAAAGGTCCAGTTCCTGCGCTTCGCGGATGGCAGCCAACGAGTTTTGGGCAGAGCCTTCCGTGTCCCAGTAACCCCTGTGGGCGATGACCTCGGCGGGCCGGGGCATTTCTTCCACCACTTCAAGCGTGGTCAGCCCCAAGTCCTGCTGAGCTTCGCCCCTGGTCAGCATCATGCGGTATTGCCCGCTCGCAAAACCTCCGGGGATGGTGACTTTCACGCCCGTGTCGCCCACAAGGTCACAAGCCAAGGTGTATGTGTCGGCCTCACTGGCAACGGATGTGAATATGATTTGGTCGCCTTCGGCAAAGCCTTGCCCGGAAATGGTATAAGTAGCACCCACCTTGACGGCAATGCCCGAAATGAAATCAATCTGGCTGACCATATCGGGAACCGGATTGTTTTGCAGGCTGCTCACCTCTTCCCACAACACGGCAACCTCCTGGCTCGTAAGAGGAGCATCATATATGCGGGCCACGACCACATCCCCAATCCATCCCAACTGAGCTGTAGGGCCGGCATCGCAACCAATGGCAAGCCAATTGGAAGTGCTTGCCGGGAACACAAAATCGCCCTCGGCAGCAACCGTGTTTTTCAACTCGCCATTCACATATACCCTGGCTTCCCCGGCTTCCTTGTCCCACACGCCAATGATGTGGTAATATACTTTGGGCTGCGGCACTATGCCGGTCGTAGCCCACCGCCAAGTGCTACTACCCGTAGTAGAGACGTTGGGCAGGAACGTAAGTTCATTCTGGCCATTCATGCCGTTGTTGGTTTTGCATACCATGAGCCCCGTGCCGCCACGTTCGTGCGAGGCGAAGAACTTGGCCTCGCCGTTCGCTATGGGGGCGGTATAGTCGGCCATGACGACGGCCTCGAGCGTGTGTCCATCGGCAAGGGCATCCTTGAAAGCCTGGTTGTTGGCATAGTCCACGCGGTAGTAGCCCGACGTTGCCCCTGCCCACGTGTTGCTGAACTTGGCCACGAAACGCCGGTAAGTGCTATTGTAATAAGTGGTCAAAGCTCCACTAGCCGATGTGGCAACCACGTTTTTCATGGGCGAAACATCTTCCGCCGTGCCATCCGTCTTGAACACCACGTCCAGCACATCGGCCACCGGCTTCCGGGTGAATACCATGCTGTCTATGGCCGAGCGGCTCGCGCTGTACAGCACAGCCCCGTCGGTGTCGTACAGGGACACTTGCGTGTTGTTTTCCTCCAATGCCACCCGGTCTATCTCTGCCGTGGAACCGGTGTACACCATATCATCGCTATTGAATATGCATATGTTTTCCTGGCCAGCCAACGACCATGCCCCCACGGAGAGAATGCTTGCCAGTATGATGTGTCTTGTGTTCATCTGTCTTATTTTTTAATGATTTTATGAAATTCTTGCTTGTCGCCCAACGTTACCTTTACAATGTACAAGCCTGCGGGGCACGTTTCAATGGATTGGTCATATTCGCAGGACAGGGGGGCATCGTCAACCACCTTGTTCCCGCTGGCCGAGAACATCTCTATTCGGTTTATCACCTTGTCGGAAGCCACCGAAAGGTGGTTGCCATTGCCGAGGAACACGACCGCACCCGACACCTCCGAAGCTGCTATGCCCGAATTTTCTTTCTCAACAAATGTAAAATAATGGAAATCGGTAAAGAGCACTTCCGAAGAAGTACCATCAGCCGCCATCACCTGCATAGCATTTTCCGAAAAGGTGATTTTACGGATGCCCGTAAAGGCTTGAACCGGCTCACCGGCAGCATCGCTGTACACGTACACGTCTTCCCCCATCGCACACAGGCAAGGGAAAGCCAGAAAGGCTATGGCCCATAAATTCCGCTTTTTCATAGATACTTGTTTTATTTCATTCGATTGTATTGATTACAAAAACTTTTCACGCCGCTTACTCAGCCGCTACAGTCACGGTCACCACGCAAGTGGACTCGGTCGTGATGTCCGGGTTGTCGGGATGCGAGGCCACGAAGCGGTAGGTCACCGGCTGGGTGAAGTCCTGCACCGTGGTGCCCGACACTTGCTCCGCGTCGTCCACATACACTTTCGTATTTTCATACAAGGTGAATATGGGGGCTACCGCACTCACATCACTGCCCGCCAGTACTTCCAGGTTGATTTCATAATAGCTGTAGTCGAATTCCGATCGGGTGAGCGTACCGACCACACCCAACATTTCAAAAGTTTTGAATTCACCGTAGTTTACCGTGTACAATTTATATGGACGTTCCGTTCCTTCGTATGATCTCACCGTGATGTCGAGCACGTTTTCCAAATCGTATTTTGTCGTAGAATTGAATTCCTCGCCATTTATCAATACCATCGTTGATGCGGAGTTGATATAGAACTTCAACCTTTGGTCGAGCGATACAGGACGGTCTGCGCCATTGAACAATATCTTTCTTGGAAGCGGTAACAGCCAATCGGTTTCATTGAGCGCATCGGCAAATACTTCATCGTAGAATACCTGTGGAGCCGAAAGGCGTTCGATGGTTGTATCATCATCGATTACCCGTACCATGAACGAGCAGGTGTCACGTTTGATGATGTTGCCTGCATCTCCATGGTTGGTGGCCACGCATACCACTTTGTAGTTGCCAGGCTGTTGGTATGAATAGGTGAACAAGCCTTTGTTGACTACCAGACCATAATTGCTCTGTTCGCGCAACTCATAGTCATGGTCAGCATCACCGGTATATATGACCACGTTTTCGGCCTGTCCGGTAAAGTGCACCTCCATGGTTTCATTGATGTTGTAAACATATCGGTTGCCTTCCACCGACATGGCGGCAAAAGGTTGCAATACCTCTACATCTTCGCAAGCCGAGAAGAGTGCTGCTGCCAGCAGAGGTATTACCGTTTTTATTGCTTTTATTTTCATTGCCAAAGAATTTTAGTTTATTGATAAATCGTTAACCGCAAAACAGTAACCGTTAATATCCCGGATTTTGTTCGATGATGCCGTTGGACACGTCGATTTCGGTCTGCGGGATGGGGAATATTTCGTTAACTCCGGTGCGGAAATAAGAACCACGTTTGTTCGGGCGCATGTTGCTATACTCTTTCAGTACTTCGGCGGCGCGTCCTTGACGTACGATGTCCCAAAAACGTTCCCATTCGAACGCAAACTCCATGTGGCGTTCTTCCCATATCTGGTCACGCAAGTAACCATAGCCTCCGGCCAGATACAATGAACTGTTCGTGTTGGCTGTGCGCCCGTCGATGGAAGTCTTGTTGATTACGCTCTTGTAACTGTTCAACTGAGCCAACGCTTCAGCTCCTTTCCCGCATTCGTTCAACGCTTCGGCATACATGAGCACCACGTCCACATAGCGCAGGTAGCGGCGGTTCTTGGCGTTGTCGCCCCCGAAGGTCGGTTTGTCCTTCACGGGCGTGTACCACTTCAGGGAGAAGATGCGCCCGGCTCCGATTTCCGTGTTCTGCAAGTCGGGCGTAGTGGCATGGTGGCCGATGGTGGCCTGCTTGCGCGCATCATTGCCGAATATTTTGGAGACGATTTGGTCGTCGGCATACATGCGGCAGTTGTCCTTCGAGAAGAGGTCATCGTAGATGTATCCCCCTTCGTTGGTATCGCCATTCGTACCGTCGCCCGATTCCTTGAACACCACTTCGAAAATGGAGCCGCTGCAAAACTCACCATCCTGATACCATTGATCCAAGTAACAAATGTCCATGCCATAGGCATCCTTGCAGTTGAACGTGTACATACCTTGCAACGTGCGCAGCTCGGAGTCGAGCGTGTACGTATAGGAGCCACCGTCCTTGAACCACAAGCGTTCCTTGAAGCTGTCCCAGTCTTCATCGTACCGTTCGTCCCACTTCAGCATCTCGCGTATGGTCATGGAGCCTCCTTCCACAAAGAAGCGACCCAGTTCCACCACCTGTTCCCATTTTTCCGAAGCCACGCTCGGAGTGGCCTGGTACATCAACGCCCGCATGAGCAGAGCCACAGCCGCCCCGGCACTGGCTTTCCCCGCATCTGTTTTCGTGTAACGCGGTTCGAGCATACAGGCCGCTTCACGCAAGTCCTTTTCTATGTAGGCATAGGTTTCTTCCAACGTGCTGCGCGGTATCACAAGACTGTCCACCGATTCCACTTCGGGGCGGATGGGCACCCCACCAAACGTGCGGGCCAGATTGAAGTAGAACAACGCCCGCAGGAACTTGGCCTGTCCCAATATCTCACGCACCGTCTGATACTCCGTGTAGGCATCGCTGGTCAGTTCCACCTTATGCGCATTGGCAATGACCTGGTTGGCATAGTGGATGCCTTTGTAGTTGATGTCCCAACGGTTCTTGATATACGTGTTGGAGTTGGTGAAGCGGAAGTGCACCAGCTGGCCCATTTCGCTGCCTAACCCCTCGTCCGTGCCGATCACGTCATCGGCCAACGCTTCGCCGAACCGCCATTCGCTGTCATTGAAAGCATCGCTTTGCAACACATTGTACGTGGCGTTGAGGCCGGCCTGCAACTGGTATTTGGTCGTAAAGAAATCCTCTTCGAGGGGATAGCCCGTGACTTCCCGGTCGAGAAAGCCTTCGCACCCCGCAAAAGTGAAGAGCAGCACACAGAGTGCCTGTATTTTAAAAATTTGTTTCATCATAGTCGAATAATTTTTATGGTATGGTTAGAAACCGATTTTGAAACCGAACGTGAACGAGCGCGCCTGCGGGTAGTTACCGTGGTCAACCCCCATGCTCAAGTTGTTGCCTTCCGTGCCTGACACCTTGCCCACTTCGGGGTCGAAGCCGTCATAGGCAGTAAAAGTCAGCAGGTTGTAAGCCGTGAGCGAGAAGGAGAGGTTGTCCATTTTCCAATTTTTCACCACCTTGTCGGGTACGCTGTACGTGAGGCGCAATTCCTTCAGGCGGAGGTACGAGCCGTCCTTCACGAAGAAGTCCGACGAGCGGAAGTTACGGGCGGCATCGTCCGCGCTGAGGTCGGGTACTTCATCGTTGAGGTTCAGCGGGAAATACTCACGCCCTGTCAACTGACCCGACCAATGCTTTTCGCGGATGTCGGCATACACGTTGCCTGCAGCGGCGTTGTACAGGTAATAATCCATCACATTGAATATTTCATTGCCTGTCTGTCCTTGGAAGAAAATGTTCAATGCAAAGTCGCCGTAAGTGAATTGTAGCGGGACACCGAACACGAAATCGGGAAGCGGCGAACCAAGGTACGTGCGGTCTTCCGCCGTAATTTGGTTGTCACCGTTCAAATCCTTGAAACGGAAGTCACCCGGTCGGCTAGTCTGTTCGGAATCGAGTTTTCCCGGTTCGTACTGCGCACTGGCCTTCACTTCGTCCATCGAGTCGAAGATGCCGTCGGTCACATAACCATAGAAGCTACCGATAGGCATACCCACCGCCGTCTTGGTCACGTAGTCCACAATGCTGCTTTCTTCCAGGTACGAGCCGTAAATAGGTTCATTGCCTGTTCCGAGGCTGGTAACCTTGTTTTTCATCCACGAGAGGTTAAAACCTATGTCGAATCCGAATTTGCCGAACTGCCTGCGGTAGTTCAGGCTGGTTTCGATACCGTAATTGAGTACCGAACCTGCATTGGTCATGGGGTCGCTGTCAAGACCTGCCGATGATACGGTAGGCACTTCGAGCAACATGTCGGTGGTGTGCTTGTTGAAGTATTCGATGCCGAACGTGATGCTGTTGCGCAGAAAACCGAAATCCAATCCCACATTGAAGGTCTCTGTTTTCTCCCATGTGATGTCCGGATTGCCGATAACCGTGCCTGTAATACCGGGCTGTAGCACATGAATACCTTCCCCATATGGATAGTTATAGCCGCTGCTCAAGTAGGTGTAGCGGGCTAGTTCATCGATGCGGTTGTTACCGAGAATACCCCATCCCACACGCAGTTTGCCCAGATTCATCCAGTCGAGCCCTTGCATGAAAGGTTCGGAGGAAAATTTCCATCCTACCGATACGGAGGGAAAGATACCCCAACGGTTTTGCTTTGAGAACTTGGAAGAACCGTCGGCACGCATGTTGGCCTGGAACAGGTAGCGGTCAAGCACATTGTAGTTAACGCGGCCGATGAAACCTACACCGGTCCACTCGTTTTCCAGTCCGTAGGCCTTGTCGCCTGTATAGGCACTGGAGAGATACCACATGTTTGATTCGTTACTTGGTGTACCTTTGCGAGTGGCTTCCATGTAGTTGGAGCGATAACCTTCGGCGGTTTGTCCGGCCAGTACCGTTACGGCATGTATATCGTTCATCCAGTTAAATGTTAACAGGTTGTTTATTTCCCATTTGCTCGTATTGGTCTGTTTCTTGTATACCGTACTCAGGTCGGTCATTGCAAAGTCTTGATCCATGTTGTTCACTTCGGTGAATTGTTCGCTCGTTTCGGGGGTCATGTAGTAAGAGGCTTTGAACTGGTACATTAACCATTTGGTGATATCGGCATTCAAGCTCAAATTCATGTCGAAGCGGTCACTGTTATATTTGTTGTGATTGCGGTCAAGGATGGCCAGTGGATGGTTCTCACTCCAATAGCCACGGGCATCATAGGTATACACCATTGGATTTTGGTACAGGGCACGTTTAAGCACACTGTTAGAACCTTCAGGTACGATATCCCGGTCCTCGTTTACGTAAGCTAAGTTGGCACTCATGTCCAACCATTTGGTTATTTTCTGATTGATGTTGATACGGGTGTTGAGGCGGCGGTAACCGGAAGTTTCCACAAACCCCTTTTCATCATATAGCCCGGCACTAACCATATACTTTGTTTTATCGCTACCGCCCGAAACTGATATGTTATATTGTTGTTTCACACCGGTGCGGGTGATGGCATCCCACCAGTTGGCAGGCGAGTTGTTACGGATGGTGTCTATCAAATACTTCTTGCGGTCGTCGAACACGTACGAGTCACCTTGCTTGGTGTAATACAAGCGACCGTCGGCGGAGTAGATGGTACTGTTGTTGATATAATCCTGCATCAGGGCGTAATCTTCCACGCCCATCACATCAATGGTTTTCCACGGGTTGGAAATGCCCACGTAGCCATCCACCGTCACCCTCATCTGGCCTTCCTCACCGCTCTTGGTGGTGATGGACACCACGCCGTTGGCTGCACGCGAACCGTAAACGGCACTGGAGGCGGCATCCTTGAAAATTTCGATATTCGCAATGTCGTTGGGGTTGAGGTAGTCGATGTCGTCCACAATGAACCCATCCACCACATAAAGCGGGTCGGAGTCGTTCACCGTACCTGTACCGCGGATTTTGATGGTGGTGTTGCTACCCGGGGCACCGGTGTTCTGGATGATATTCACCCCGGAAGCCTTCCCCTGCAAGGCTTGCAGGGTGGATGCCACCGGCATGTCGTTGATATCCTCTCCGGACACGGAGGCTATGGAACCGGTGATGTCGCTCTTACGCTGCACCCCGTAACCGATAACCACCAGCTCGTCCAACGCCTGGCTTTCTTCGGCCATGGAGATGACAATGTCCTTGGCACTCGCCGCAGGAATTTCCTGCGTGACGTAACCCATATAACTTAACTCCAAGGTAGCATCGGCATCCGCTTGGAGCATGAATTTTCCATCCATGTCGGTGATGGTGCCATTGGTCGTGCCTCTTTCCATCACAGCAACCCCGATGAGGGGTTCGTTATTGCCCGCATCCAATACCGTGCCTGTAACAGTAATACGCTGTGCATAGGCGACCGACATGAAAAATACGGTCATAAGAAAGAGAATAATCTTTCGTGTATGTCTGAAGTGATTCATGTTGTTGATTTTCTTATTTGGGTTTATGTGACTTTTCCCATTGAGTGAGGTCGGATTCTCGTATTTTCTTGCTTTAAAAAAGGAGGGCAAGAAGAATAGAAGAGGAAGGCCCGAATTTTCGTATTGCCGTCCTCTTCTTGTTTTTCATTCTATTTTATTTGTTGACAATCAGGCTGGCCGATACCGTTCCTACATTGGCAGCTGTGGCAGTTACTTCGTAACGGCCGGCGGGTAGATCAGATACATCCACTTTCACAGCAATGCCCATGTTGTCAACACTGCGTACCAAACGACCGTTCATGTCGTAAATGCGCAGGTCGCAGGTTGTGGCATCGAGCCCTTTGATGCGGAAGGCATCCACTGCCGGGTTCGGGTAGGTGGCAAACTCGATGGCATCGGCTTCCACACCTTCCACGGCCGACGGAGCCGGGATGACGGGTTCCATCACATCGGGGTTCTTGTTGGGGTCATAATTCGGCTGGCGATAAGTGTAGCAATATACCTGGCCGTTGACCTTGGAAGTGAAGAGCAGGCTGCCGTTCATGTTGCGCAGGCAATATACCTGGTCACCGCCGGCATCGATGTTTGTGATGATTTCCGGCACGGCATCATAAGCATTCAGGCGCACCAGCTTGGTGTTGGTAGCACCCGTGCCGTCCATGGTGCCTTCGTTCCACCAGTAGAGGCTGCCGCCGCATACGGTCAGTTCCTTCACCCAGTCGCAACCTGTGCCCGGGGCAAAGTCGTATTGCAATTCCACCTTTTCGTTGTCGAACATCCGAAGTTCTCCACCATGTTGACCCGGAATATTAGGATCAGTACCATCATTTGCACAGAACATGTAACGGTCATCGAATACAACGCCATGGTCGGGGAACGACTGATTGGTCGAACTCGGTTCATAGGTGAAAATGTCGAACTGGCGGAAGTTGCCCTTTTCGCAGTTGGTCACCCCAAGCTCGATACCCGTTGCTTCCTGATAGCCACGGAAGCACACTTGGCCTTTGTATATTTCACCTACCATGCACACGCCACCGCCGTTGCCCACGCCGGTATTCGGGTTTTTGGTGGGGTTGGTGTCATATATTTCATACGTACCCTCGGGCGTACCATCGGTGAACCAGGGTTCGTTGCCGCTTTCCAGCGACCAGGCTTTGAAGAACAGCCCCCTGTTTTCCACGTTCATGAGGTAGCTGATGGCGGCTCCGTTCGTGCTCAGGCTGTCCGGGTCGTTCGTGTCCAGTTCTTCGTTGATGTCCTTTATCATGAATGTACCGGCAGGCGTACCGTCGGTCACCCACAGTTCTTCACCATAGGTAGTGCCGTTCTTGTCGGCCACGTCGGCCTTGAAGTACACCTTGCGGCCCGAACGCACCACGGCTCCATAGCGGTGGTCCAGATTTTCACTGCCCGGGAACTTGACATCCACTTCGGCCACCAGTTCGGTGCCTTCTTCCGTTCCGTCGCTTACGTACAGCCACTTCTGTGCTTTGCCATACTTCGTTTCGCTTTCGAAGTCCGTGGCGAAGAACACGAACTGGCTTTCGTTCAGCTGGCAGAAGCCGACAGGGGCCGCATCGTCCAGTTCATGAATTTGCTTGACCATCTGCGTACCTTCTTCCGTACCGTCCGAAATCCACACCTGGGAACCCCACACACCATCCGTGGCCGCGAACACCACCTTGTCGTTGAAGCGGGTGAGGTAGTTCACATCCGACGATGCCACGCCCGGGTTGATGTCCATCACCATGTGCGTGCCTTCCGCCGTGCCGTCGGTCACCCACAATTCTTCGCCGTGGTCGGTATCCGAAGCGGAGAAGAACGCATAATAGCCTTTTTCAGGCGAACCGGCCACCGTGAGGTTCTTGGCCGTCTGGAACATTTTGGTCTGGTCGATGTTGGCCGTCACTCCCTCGGGGAGCAAGGCTGTCAATTCACCACCGACACTGGGTTGCAACTGAGCTGCCATACCTCCTGCCATGAGGAGAGTTGCCATGAGTAAAGAAGTCTTTTTCATGTCTGTAACTTTTAAAATGAGTAAATAAAGATTGTTTGTATCTGATCGTCCTTGCCCGAAGGCACGGAGCGGGTCATTCGTTTTTTAGCTACAAGTTACGAGCTACAAGTCGTATGCTGTGAGGTTTTCGCTATCCGCTACTTGTGGCCGTGGTCGCTGCCGTAGGGCGTAGGGCGTAGGGCGTAGAGCGTAGAGCGTAGAGCGTAGATGTCGTAGGGCGATGCCCTACGCTGAACGCCACAAGGCCGTTGGCCTTGGCTTGTATGCCTACTTACTTGTAGCTCGTAGCTCGTAGCTTGTAGCTCTCCGCTATTTCCCCCTTTCCTTGAGCATTTCGGCTACTTCCTGTTTCGCCTGCTCGCGCGACTTGGTAAATATGCGGTGGATGCGCTCCATGTCAAACTTTTCCGCCCGGTCGTAGGTGTAGATGCCGTTCTTTTCCAACTCCACGTCCACGAGCTGCGTATAGCAGAAGCCCACGATGTGGTCAAGGCTCAACACGACGTTAACCTGTTCCTCCAGCCGCTGGTAAAACTCTTCAATGGTCTTGGGCGGTGCCCCGTAACCCCAGAAGTTTTCCGCTGTGCTCACTTCGGGTGCTTTCATTTCCTTCATCCACTTGATGCCGCCGAACTCGTCAATCATGTAGGCTTGCCCTTCGTGCCACGGTGCACTCTGGTCGTGCCTGCGCCAGTAGGGTATCCCGTTTTCATCGAGTTCCAGCTGTTCGTACAGCTTCACCGGGTCTTGTTCGTAAGTGTGCTCCGTGTAAATATCCGTGAACCCGGTGTGGAAACCGCCACTGGCCGAAGCCACCGGGCGGGTGCGGTCCAGCCGCTTGGCCGCGAAATACAGGTCGTTGGTCAGGCGGGCACGTTGTCCGTTCACATCATCCTTCCAGCATTCGTTGAGCGGCGACCACGCCACGATAGAGGGGGCGTTGTAGTCGCGGTTGATACATTCTTCCCATTCGGTCAGCATGTTGCGGGCGGCAAGCGGACTGGTCCAGTCCATGCCCCAGCTGGCCGATTCGCCCCACGTGAGGTAACCCAACTTGTCAGCCCAATACAGATAGCGTTGTTCAAACACCTTCTGATGCAGGCGTGCCCCGTTGAAGCCGGATTTCTTGCCCAGCTCGATGTCGCGCTTCAGCTGCTCGTCGGTCGGCGCGGTCCATTGCCCGTCCGGGTAATAGCCCTGGTCGAGCACCAACCGTTGGTAGTAGGGTTCATTATTGAGGTAGAACACGCCGTCACGCACTTCCGCCTTGCGCATACCGGCGTAAGCATTCACCCGGTCGATGACCTGCCCGTCCGCATCCAACACGGAGAATTCCACATCATACAGGAAAGGTGATTCGGGCGACCACGTTTTGACCTTTTTCAAGGGAGCCGTCACAAAGGCGCTGTTGCTCGCCACCACTTGCCGCGAGAACACCGTTTTGTCCCCATCCTTTATCCGGACTTGGAAACGGGTATTGCGATCCAAATCATAAAAGGTAGGTTCGAAAATGAATTGCTTGTTGTCCAAATCGGGCGTGATGCGGCAGTTCTCCAAACCGCCCTTGGCCACGGCTTCCATCCACACCGTCTGCCAAATGCCCGTGACGCGTGTATAGAAAGCTTCGTAGGCATACAACCGGCGCGACTGTTTCCCGGCGGTCTGCAACTGCGAACGCAAGTCATCTTCGGCATACACCACCAGGTTGTTGTCCGCACCCGGAGTCACGTGGTCGGTAACGTCCACCGCAAACGAGGAAGACCCTCCATAATGGGTGAAAACTTCCTTTCCATCGATGAAAACAACCGATTTATAATCCACACCGCCAAAATGAAGAATAATCCGCTTGCCTGCCCATTCAGTGGGCACAGACAAGGTGCGTTGATACCACACCGCCGGGATGAAATCGGTGTACCCGATGCCCGACAAGGAACTTTCGGGACAGAAAGGCACGGTAATGGATTTCTCCAGTCCCTTACTATTAAATAAGGAACGTTCCATACCGCTCTTGGAGAAATCGAAATCAAAACTCCACGTGCCGTTCAGATTGACCCATTCGGCGCGTTCGAACTGTGGACGGGGATATTCGGGACGAGGCACTTCGGCCCCGAAGCAGGTTGTGATGGCTAATAGAAGTAAGCCTGAGAAAATGATGGCATTTCTTTTCATTTCTTTTTTGTGTTTGGATTCATTGTACATGTTTCGATTCCCTTAACCGTTCACAAAATTACGTTTTAAATACAATCCATAAGATGGAAAAATGTGTTGGAAAAAGGTATTTTTGTCCAAATTATATCTTGGAAACTGCCATTCGGCTACGTTTGAAGTGACATTGTGTCAAAGTGGTATTTCACCGGGATGTTTTCTGCTTGGAGAAATGGAGATGTTTCTTCATGGAGTTTTTGCGGATTGATGAAAAGGAGGGTGGTTTAACAAAGAAAGCGGAATTGAAAAACAATTCCGCTTTCTTTTGTTGTGTGATGGAGCCGCTATAGGGCCGGCCTGTTATGTTTGGCTTTTTTTGTCGGTTTAGTATTCAAACACGCCGAATTCGCTTTCTATGCGCAGTTCGCGTTTGTCGGAGGCTTCGCAACGGCCCACGAGGCGTGCATCAATGCCGAAGGATTCGGACAGTTCGATGACTTTTGCCGCATAGGTTTCGGGCAGGTATATTTCCATGCGGTGTCCCATGTTGAACACTTTGTACATTTCCTGCCAGTCTGTGCCCGATTCTTTCTGTATAATGCGGAACAGCGGAGGTACCGGGAATAGGTTGTCCTTCACCACGCGAAGCTGGTCGATGAAATGCAGTATCTTGGTTTGTGCACCGCCAGAGCAATGTATCATGCCGTGAATGTGCGGACGCAGTTCCGAAAGGATTTTTTTGATGACCGGAGCATAGGTGCGGGTGGGTGAAAGCACGAGTTTGCCGGCATCTACTCCGAGTCCTTCAATGGCGTCGGTCAGGCGGTATGAACCGGAGTAGGCCAGTTCGTGCGGCATGGATGCATCATAGCTTTCCGGATATTTGGTGGCCAGGTAGGTGTTGAACACATCGTGGCGTGCCGAGGTCAGTCCGTTGCTGCCCATACCTCCGTTGTAGGCGGTTTCATAGGTAGCCTGTCCGGTCGACGAAAGGCCTACAATGACATCACCGGCCTGTATGTGGGCGTTGTCTATCACATCGGCACGCTTCATGCGGCAGGTTACCGTGCTGTCGACGATAATGGTACGTACCAGGTCGCCTACATCGGCAGTTTCTCCCCCCGTCGGGTAGATGCTGACTCCGAGTTCCGACAGTTCCTGTACCAGTTCGTTGGTACCGTTGATAATGGCCGAAATCACTTCGCCCGGAATAAGTTTCTTGTTGCGTCCGATGGTAGATGAAAGCAGTATGTTGTCAGTCGCCCCCACACAAAGCAGGTCGTCAATGTTCATGATTAGTGCGTCTTGTGCAATACCTTTCCATACCGAGAGGTCGCCTGTCTCGCGCCAGTAGGCATAGGCCAGCGACGATTTGGTGCCGGCTCCGTCGGCGTGCATGATGTTGCAGTATGCTTCATCGCCTGCCAGATAGTCCGGGATTATTTTACAGAATGCTTTGGGGTAAAGCCCTTTGTCGATGTTTTTTATGGCGTTGTGTACATCTTCTTTCGATGCGGAAACGCCTCTCAGGTTGTATCGTTGGTCACTCATGACGGAATGGATTATATTATGTCTGCAAAAGTACGAAATAATGAACAATTGGCAATGAAGATTTTAGAAAGTCAGTCCGACGGTGGCTCTCCACGAACGTCCCGGCATGGGGAAACCGCGTACCACCTGATAGTTTTCACCGCCCAGGTTAAGCGCCTCGATGCTGGCCGACAGTTTGCCGAACGACAGCAGGAAAACTCTGGACAACGACAGACTGTGGTCCTGATAGCCTTCCAGCCGGTTGGCCGGATAGTTTTGGGTAAATGTATAGCGATGGCCCGACCATACCAGCGAGTACGACAGGTTGACCCAAGGCGTTTCCACGCCTCCTCGGGCCGACCCGGACACACGCGGGGTGTAGGGAATCTGGTGCCGGTAGGTGTAGGGATCGGTGGGGTCAGTTACGTTGAGTGCCCGTTGGTAGGTGTAGGAGGCGCCCAGTAACAGGCCTATCCGGTCGGTCGGACGTATGCGCCATTCGCCGGTCAGGTCCATCCCGCTGATGGCGACTTTCCCATAGTTGACCATGCTCCACAGAAATATGTCTTTTTTGCTTGGCAAGGCCACAATCTTGTTGTCCACCGAGTTGTAATACAGGTCGGCTGTCAGATGCACGTGTGGTATGTATTTTCCCCAGCGGTCCGTATAGGTCAGTCCTACATTGTATTGTCGGGTTGTTTCGGGCTTCAGATTGGTGTTGCCCACGTTTGTGTAGTACAGGTCGTTGAATGTAGGCAGCCGGAAAATTTCTTTATAAAACATGCGCAGCCGGAGGTCGTGTGCGCCGAAGGGTTTGAACGAAAGGCTTGCATAGGGTGAAAAGCGGCAGTGACGGGCCGGAGCATCACCGTGTTCTACCCTTTCGTGTACGAGGGTATTCAGCACGCTGGCCGTGGCCAACAGCCAGTTGTTCGCATATTTTGCCGCAAGAACCGACAACAGCGAATAGCGGGTGGGTTCGGCAAAACCGGCCAGGTCCGACTGCATGGTGTTGATGAACCCGTCGGCCGAGGCGGACAGCGAAAAACTGCTCCACGGCCGGTAAAGTGCCGACACGGAGCCGTAATACTCCTGTTGCGAGTAGGTGTTGTCCTGCACTCCCGTGCTGCCGAGGTATTCCGCGTCAAGATAGCGCATGCTGCTCCGGTGATATTTGCCGCTTGCCTGCAGCGACCATTGGTGCGACCATTGGCGGCGGTAGTGGCCTTGCGTGAAGAACGTATGGTCCCACGTGCGTTGGTTCGTGTTCTGCTGCGGATTGTAATACGTCACGTTGCCGGGCAGGCCTCGTTCCGAGTGGTAGTAATAGGCTTTGAGCGAAGCCTCCTCCTGTTCCGATGGTGTGGCATAAAGAGCCGCCTCCAGCCGCAGGTTCCGTACGTCGGTGTTTTGCCTTTGCAGCACGGCCACGCTGTCGCCTTCGCTGTTGCCGTAGCGATATTTGAACGGATAGTTGCCCCGGGTGTAAAGATATTCGCCGCTGACGGAGGAAGTGAGCCAGGAAGTGATTTTACCGTTCAATGTGAGTGAAGGGTTGAGCAGGTCGAACGAGCCTCCCCGTAGGAAGGCCTTTCCTCCTATGCGCTTGCCGTGTTCGAACACAGGCCGACGCGAATGGATATCAAGCACCGATGCCGAGGCGAAACTGCGTGCCGGGCGGAATATGTCGTCGCTTTGCCCGTTGACGAGCGACACCGATTCCACATCGTCAAGCGAGAACCGTCCGATGTCAATTTGCCCCGTCTGCACATCGCTCACCGCCACTCCATCATAGTTTACGGTTGTGTGGTTGGCTCCGAGGCTGCGCACCGATACGGTTTTCAGGCCGCCTACGCCTCCGTAGTCCTTCACCGCCACGCCCGAAAAATGTTTTACCGCATCAGACACCTGCAAGGCATTGAGCCGTCCCAGGTCATCGGTGGTCACCACTTGCAAAGGGGCGGTGGAACGGCTTTCCGGATTGTTCCGTCCGGTTACCGTCACTTCCGGAATGTCGCGCAGACGCACGCTGTCAGGTTCGGCAGACTGCGGTTGCGCTGCGAGCGAAACGGCGGTCCACAGACATGCTGCGGCCAGCCGGAAACGGATATGGACTGTTCTCGTGTGCAAAACGGTGCAAAGATAGTGAAAGTCGAAGGCAGAAAACCAAACTTGTTTGAGTTTTATGCTGAGACGCCTCCTGTCTTATGGAAAGATAGTGAAAGTCGAAAGCAGAAAACCAAACTTGTTTGAGTTTTATGCTGAGACGTTGCCTGCAGTCTTGCGTACAGGCGAAAATGTATTTTCATCGGCACGCAAGAAAAATTCCGTACGTACGCAATTGAAACCCTGTCCGCACGGAATTTTTATGGTCAGAACTGCAACCCGTCCAGCAGTTGCTTGTACAGGTCGAGTGCCTGTTCCAGTTCTTCCGGGCGGATATATTCATCGGCGGTGTGCGAGCGGGATGAGTCGCCGGGGCCTATTTTCGCGCTGGGGAACGGCATAAGCGACTGGTCCGACAGGGTGGGCGAGCCGAACAGCGGAATGCCCAACGTGCGGGCCCGCTGCACCAGCGGATGCTGCAGGGGCGTTTGTGTTGAGTTGAGCCGGGTGGAGCGGGGAGTCACTTCGCAGCCAGCGTGTTGTCTGATTTCAGCAAGCAGTGCTTCGTTGCTGTACAGTTCGTTGCTGCGTATGTCAACGGTGAACGTGCACAGGTCGGGCACCACATTGTGCTGTGTGCCGGCATGAATCATGGTGACGCTCATTTTGACCGCTCCCAGCAGTTCGGAGCGTCGGGCAAACTCGTACGTACGGAACCATTCTATGCAGGGCAGGGCCTTGTACAGGGCGTTGTCACCTTCGTTGCGGGCGGCGTGTCCGGCTTTTCCCCTCACTTGGCAGTCAATGACCATCAATCCTTTTTCGGCAACGGCCAGCTGCATGCTGGTAGGTTCTCCCACAATGGCGAAGTCTATTTTAGGCAGTTCGCCTATCAGGCTCCGCATGCCGTTTTCGCCCGACACTTCCTCTTCGGCCGACGCCGCGAAAATGAGGTTGTAGGCTTGCGGCCGTTGTGCAAGGTAGAAGAACGTGTGCAGCAGAGTGACCAGACTGGCTCCTGCATCGTTGCTGCCCAGTCCGTACAGACGGTCGCCTGCGGTGGTGGGGCAGAACGGGTCGCGTGTCCAGCCGGCAACAGGTTTCACCGTGTCGATGTGCGAATTGAGCAGCAGGGTGGGACGTGCCGTGTCGAATGCGGGTCCGATGGTCCACACGTTGTTGCCTTTGCGTGAGGCGGTGTAGCCTTCCGACTCGATGTAACGTTCGAGGAAGTCGGCGGCCTGCTGTTCTTCCCGGCTTACGGATGGAATGGCTATGAGTTGTTTGAGCAAGTTCAGGGGCATGGTGCTATATTGTTTATGGGGGTTGGCAGTTATCGTTTGTAAGACCGCTCCCGTTGCAGTTGCAGCGGGAGCGGGTCCGTCTGTATGGTCGTAGGCATCAACCTTTATTTGGTGAGGTCGTTTGCTCTCAGCCACAGTTTGAGTTGTTCCGGCCAGGCTTCCGAGTCGGTGCCTGTCTTGCGCAGTCCGAAGCCGTGTCCGCCGTGTTCATACACGTGCAGTTCGGCGGATACACCGTTTGCCTGCAAGGACTTGTAGAACATTTCGCTGTTGACAATGGGTACCACGTTGTCATCTTTCGCATGTACGATGAATGCGGGGGGAGTGTTGGCGTTTACCTGCAATTCGTTCGAATAAAGGTCCAGCATTTCTTTTGTCTGGTTATCTCCCAGCAGGTTGTTCTTCGAGCCTCCGTGTGTGGCAACCTTCATGGTTATGACAGGGTAGAGCAGAATCATGAAGTCGGGGCGGTTCTTTTTCGTGAAGTGGGTACCGGCTGTCGAGGCCAGGTGTCCGCCGGCCGAGAATCCCGAAATGCCGATTTTGTGCGGGTCGATGTTCCATTTTCTTGCGTTCTTCCGGACGATTTCAATGGCGGTCTGTGCATCGGTCAGGGGGATGCGGTGGTGTCCGTTAGGCATGCGGTAGTACAGCACGAAGGCCGAAACGCCTTGCTCGTTGAGCCACTGTGCATACTCCGAGCCTTCTTTGGTGGCGGCAATGCCGGCATATCCTCCGCCCGGACAAATGACAACGGCGGCACCGCTGGCTTTTTCCTTGGGCACGATGTAGGCATACATGCGTGCTTCGCTTATGTCGCTTATCCAGCCATCGTCGCGGTTGGCATTGCTTTCGGGTCTTGTCAGTTCGTTGCTTTCTTTTGGCCCGTTGGGGTAGAGTTTAATCTCTTCTTGTGCCATAATCAGTGTGCTGCCCAATAAGCAGGCAGCGAGTGTTGTCCATATAAGTTTTTTCATTTTATCTCATGTTTTGTTGGTTGATAGGTTGCTTTTTGACCGGGCTTGCATGTGGGCGTCGGGCGGCTACAACGTAACTCTCGTGCCGGCTTCCGGGTGGGCCATGCAGTCGGCGCGTGTGATGATGACTTGCCGTACACCCGCTTTCAATGCATCGAAAGCGTTTTCCAGTTTGGGTATCATGCCTCCCTGAATGGTTCCGTTGTCCACATAGGTTTTGAAAGAAGCGGCATTTAGTTCGGGAATGACACTGTCGTCATCCTGCTCATCGGCCAGCACGCCTTTCTTTTCGAAGCAGAACATGAGTGTCACTTCGAAATGCCGTGCCAGGGCTTTGGCTGCTTCTCCGGCAATGGTGTCGGCATTGGTGTTGAGCAGGTGTCCCTGTTTGTCGTGTGTCAGGGGAGCCAGAACGGGAACGACTCCCTGGGCAATGAGCCCGGCCAGCAGGGTGGCGTTCACTTCCTTGACATCGCCCACAAAGCCGTAGTCAATGTCTTTAACCGGCCGTTTTTCCGAACGCATGCAGTTCATGTCGGCTCCGGTCAGTCCCAGTGCGTTTACGTTCAAAGCCTGCAGCCCGGCAACAATCTGCTTGTTGACCAGTCCGCCATACACCATGGTGACTACCCGTAGCATGTCGGCATCGGTGATTCTCCGTCCGTTTACCATGCGGCTTTCAATGCCCAGACGAGTTGCCAGTGCGGTAGCCGAACGTCCGCCTCCATGTACCAGCATCCGGTGTCCTTTCATGTGCGAGAAGTCGGCCAGCAGTTGTTGCAAGGTGTCGGCTTCCTCTACTATTTTTCCTCCTACTTTGATAAGTGTCAGTTGTTCCATTGGATTTGTTTTTATTGGGAGCGAGCAGTGAGGAGTGGGAAGCTATCCGCTTGTCACTGATAACTCGTCACTACTAACTGTCACTACTAACTGTTAGCTGTCAACTTTTCGCTCCCCGCTTCCCGTTACATAGTTTCAAGCATTCTTTTCAATACCACCTGTGCCGATATTTCCCGGTTGGCCGCTTCGGGAATGACGAGCGACTGTGGGCTTTCAATTACATCATCGGTGACAATCATGTTGCGGCGCACCGGCAGGCAGTGCATGAAAAAGGCGTTGTTTGTGACGGCCATTTGGCGTTGTCCCACTGTCCAGTTGCGGTCGGTGTTGATAATCTGCCCGTAGTGCGGGTCGCGGTAGGCCGACCAGTTCTTGGCATAGACAAAGTCGGCTCCTTCCAGTGCCTTCATTTGGTCATATTCCACCCGTGCACCCCGGACAAACTTTTCGTCGAGTTCATACCCTTTGGGGTGGGTGATGACGAAGTCGACATCGGCTTCGTTCATGAAGTCGGCAAACGAGTTGGGCACGGCTTGTGGCAGTGCACGTGGATGGGGTGCCCAGGTCATCACCACTTTCGGGCGTGCGGTGCGTTTGTGTTCCTCTATGGTGATGAGGTCGGCAAAGGCTTGCAAGGGATGTCCGGTGGCGGCCTCCATGCTGAATACCGGTTTGCCCGAATGTTCTATGAACTGGTTGAGGATGGTTTCGTTGTAGTCGAACGTTTTGTCTTGCAGTCCGGCAAACGAGCGCACGCCGATGAGGTCGCAATAGGACCCCATGACCGGGATGGCTTCGAGCAGGTGTTCCGACTTGTCGCCGTCCATGATGACTCCCCGTTCGGTTTCCAGTTTCCAGGCTCCCTGGTTCACATCGAGCACAATGGTGTTCATGCCGAGGTTCATACCGGCCTTTTGTGTACTCAGCCGGGTGCGCAGGCTCGAGTTGAAGAACACCATGAGCAAGGTCTTGTTTTCGCCGAGATGTTTGTAGGCGAAACGGTTCTTTTTTACTTCCAGTGCCTCCTGCACTGCTTTCTGCAGGTCGCCGAGGTCTTTTACGTTGGTGTAGGTTTTCATAACAGTTGGTTTGTTTGATCTTTGTCCAGCATTTTTTCTATGTCATGAGCAGAAGGCAACATGTCGGAAATCTCTTTGCTGATAATTTCTTGCAATTGATAGGACGCTACTCCTAAAGGTTTGTTGATGTCTTGAAAAGACCATTCTACAAGAGTTTTGTCTTTGGACTTGCAAATGAGCAGTCCAATGGTAGGGTTGTCATCGGCACCGCGTAAAAGTTTGTCGACTGCTGTCACGTAGAAATTTAATTTGCCGGCAAATTCAGGGGTGAAGTCAACGACCTTCAGTTCTATGACAACATAACATTTGAGCCGTATGTGATAGAATATCATGTCGGGGAAAAATGATTTTCCTCCAGGCATTCGGAGTTCCATTTGTCTCCCTACAAAAGCGAATCCATTACCCAATTCCAACAGAAAACGAGTGATGTTGTGAAACAAGGCATCTTCCAACCGTTTTTCGTCGTATCCTTTTGTCATGGAAAGAAAATCGAAATTGTAAGGATCTTTTAGAATCTCTTGTGCCAAGCCTGCCAATGGTGAAGGCAGGGTATGTTTGAAGTTGGTCGGCGCTTTTCCAAGAGTCCTATATAAATCGCTTTCCAAAAAGTCCTCCAATTCTCTTCTGCTCCAATTGTTTTCTATTACTTTATTGATATAAAACAAGGCTTCTTCCACATTCCGGCATTTGGTTATGATTTCTACATGGTGTCGCCAAGGTACAAGGGCAAAACTTTTCGGCATTTTTGCACCAGCTTGGTGCAATTTTATGAGTCCTTCGCTGTAGAAAAGAAACCATTGTTTGGCATATCGTATGTTTCGTGTAGAAAATCCTTTCTGGTTGGGGAATGCGGATTTCAAATCGAGACTCAAATGTTCGATGACACTGTCACCCCATTTCTGTTCGGCTTTTAATCTGACTATGTCACGTCCCAAATCCCAATAAAACTGCATCAAAGCATGGTTGACTTTTATGGCAGCTTTTATTTGGGATTGTTGCAGACGGCTTTTGATGACAGAGAGCCATTTGTCATAGCTCTCGTCAGCAAAAGTGCCTTCTCTTTTTACAAATGATGGAACGTGTTCCATAGGGGTTCTGTTTATTTTTTCACAATTTTTGCAGCCCATCCTCCTCCGGGAGCCAGTTTCACTGTCAGTTTGTTGGCATCGGGTTTGGCGTTGATGACAAACGTTTCTTTCTTGTAGTCGCGGGCGGCCTTGTCGGCGTTGATGCCGTCGCGGAATGCTTCCACTTCAAACGACCCCTGGCCGAGGAAACTCAGGTCTATTTCCATTTCCCGTGCATCCCAGTTGTTGAGTGAGCCCACATACCAGGTGTTTCCGCTGCGGCGGGCGATGGTGACATGCTGTCCCACTTCGCCGTCGAGTGAAACGGTTTCATCCCACACGGTAGGAATTTCGGCAATGAATTCCGTGCATTCTTCTTCCCGTTCGTAGTTGGACGGACTGTCGCATAGCATGTTGAGCGGCGATTCGAAAATCACGTATTCCGCAAGTTGGTGGCAGCGGGTGCCCTGGCTCATGGCCTCGTTGTTGACCGGGCGGTAATTGCCGCGGCTGGCATTGCGCATGGCCCCTTGCGTGTAGTCCATCGGTCCGGCAACCATGCGGATGAAAGGTATGGTGACATCGTAGGTCACCTGGTCAATATGTGTGCCGCCCCATTTCAGTTGTTCCAGTCCGTGTACGCCTTCGAAGTTGATGACGTTCGGGTAGGTGCGGTACAGACCGGTGGGTTTGTAGGTGCCGTGGAAGTCAATCAGCAGTTTGTATTTGGCGGTCATGGCGGCAGCCCTGCGGTGGAAGTCGACCGCAATCTGGTCGTCGCGGTCCATGAAGTCCACCTTGAACCCTTTGATGCCCATGTCGGCATAATGCTTGCACACATTTTCCATGTCACGGTCGAAGGCATGGTATCCGGCCCAGAGAATCAGTCCTACCCCTTTGCTTTCGGCATATCGGGCCAGCATGGGGAGGTCTATTTCCGGAATCACCTGCATGAGGTCGGCCTGTAGGTTGACAGCCCAACCTTCATCGAGAATGACATATTCAATGCCGTGCTCCGAGGCAAAGTCAATGTAATATTTGTAGGTGTCGTTGTTGATGCCGGCCCTGAAGTCCACGCCGTACAGGTTCCAGTCGTTCCACCAGTCCCAGGCCACCTTGCCGGGTTTCACCCAGCTGAAGTCCATGTCAACGGTGGGGGTAGCCAGGCGGTACACCATATCGCAGTCGGCCAGTTCGTGGTCCTGTTCCGAAATGACCAGATAGCGCCAGGGGAAGTCCGTTCCCTGTTCAAATTCGGCAATGTAGTCGTTCCGTTTCGTGACCAGCATCTGCAGGTTGTTGTGTCCGCCCTGTTTCAATTCGGCGGGATGGGGCGCAAACACACCTTTCAGCGCATGTTCTCCGTTGGTGTAGAGGTACATGCCCGGATAGTTCATGAGGTCGGCCTCGCCGATGCACACTTTCTTTCCGTTGGGCCCTTCAACCAGCAGTGGCAAGAAGGCATATTTCCGTTTGTCCCAGCGTGAAAGGGGCTCGTAGGCATAGGTGTTTTCAAACGAGTTGAAGAACTGTTCTTCGAAACTGGTTGTGCGGTCTTCCCTCACGTAGGGGATGTAGGCTTTGCGGTCGACAGGGAAATTGAATTCTGCCTGCTCGCTGCGTACCTTGAACGGTTTTTTCGAAGTGCTGCTGAACCGGTAGGCCACCCCGTCGTCATAGGCGCGGAACGTGAGCCGATAGTTGCCACGGAAGGTCATTTGCAGTTCGTTGAATTGGTCTTTCACCTGTTTCTTCTTGTACACGTTGGCGCTGATCAGTTCGTCAACGCTGCGGCTGGCGGTTTTTTGCAGCCGGGGTTGGATGCCGAAAGCGGTTCCGTCGGTCAGTTCCATGGACACGGCCGACTTGTCAAGCAGCATGTCGCCGTTGTGGGTTACGGTGTATTCCACCCGTTCTCCAACGCTGACCACCACGACAATCTCCCGGTCGGGTGAGGTGAGGGTGTAGTCTTTGGCTGAAATCAGCGGCATGCCGCCTAAAAATGCCCATGCGGCAATGAATAATTTTTTCATGTTCATGATAGATATAAATAAATGTTTGACATAGCGGGGAAATTGTTTGCAAACATACATAAAAATGGCTGATTTACCGCATGTCCGGTCATGCAAAATGTGGTTCAGCACGGATTTCTGAACTTTCCGGCCTCTCTGTTTGCCGTTCGGCATAGACGGAACCGAAAGGGCTTATGCGAAAATGGTTTGCAAATTATATCATGTATTTTAGGTGTATATTAAAAAACTAACGGATCGGCTTTTATAATTCTATCTTAATATTTAATCAAAACATATGTAGAATAACGTTGTGAATAAATTCTTCTTTTAATAAGATTCCGTATTGTTGTCCTTTTAAAAATTGTTTTTCTTTTATCCAATTCTGTTGTGGTGTCAATAACCAAATCCAACATCTATAGGTATAATTGCAAATGTGTCAACAATCACGCCATCTTTAAATATGATACCCGACAATCTTGCGTGATCGAGATAAATCCATCTGCCATTCTTTTGGTCGTTTTTCCAGCCGTCTATTGAACCTAGCAAATATATGTTATTGTTCCTGTCATAGTATTTTGTGCAATAAAATGTATCTCCATTATGTACTATGTTTCGGATATTTTGAAGTGACAGAATCATATCAGTTGACATGATTTTAAAATATGGTTTTCCATCTATATAGAGCGTATCATTGATGCAGGATATGGTCTCTTCCAGCAAGCAATCTCCCCCAACAATACAATCAACACCCTCCATGTCCAAGTCGGAGGTTGTGTCAAATTGTTCCAATTTAGCCATACCATCCAGAATGCTTAGTTGTAAACCAGGTATACTGTCATGTTCAAAACAACCATAAAGATTGTGTTTTTGGGCAGAAAGGAGAAAACTCCCTAAAAAGAAAAAGAGTACTAATTGTTTTTTTAAGGAATGTTTACACATAGTAGATTCTGTCGGCATAAAGTGCGTTGTAATAAATTTGTGTCAACAATTTGTGCGTTCGTTTCACGGATTCGCTCCGTTTGCAAATGTACAAATGTTGCGGAATAACAAGAAGCAAAACGGCGAAATGTTTCTCTGCCATAATGGCCGGAAATGTGCAGGCGGGCAGGTGACAAAAGATACTATAGAAGATGGGTCGAAATACTATAGTATCTTGATCAATATTCTATAGAAGATGAAGCAACTTTCTATAGTATTTTTTTCTGCTTGTCGGAGTCGTTCCGACGGAGCTCCCGCCCGGTTTTGTCATGAGCCGCCAGGCGGGAGCGTTTTTCCCTTTAGTTTCCTCTGTAGGTGGAATATCCGAACGGAGATAATGTTATGGGCACATGGTAGTGGCTGTCGTCTGTTATCTGGAATACAACGTCGATGAACGGATAAAAACTTTTTTGATGCTGACGTTCGAAATAGGGGCCTACATGGTAGGTAAGTTTATATATGCCTTTGTTGTCTTTGTCATTGGGCAGGAAGTCCTTTATTCTTCCGTTTTCATCTGTCACTTTTTCGCTGACCAGCATCCAGCTGCCATCATGGTTTTGCTTGTAAAGGCCGATTTTCACATCCGGAGCCGGAGAACCGGTGTTTATGTCGAGAATGTGGCTCGACAACTGATGTGAGTCACCTTTTGCATGCAGTAATCCTGAGAAAAACACTGATAAGAACATCAGAACGAAAAATCTTGTCTTCATAATTTTTTACGTTTAAGTTATGGTTATGTTGCGTTTTCAAAAATATACATATTTGTAATAACTACAAAATGCCGGTATTTGTTTTGCATGTGTTCCTGTTTTTTGGGGGGGATGTCCCTTTTCTTGTCCGTTTGTGCTTCCGTCATGGCATTGGCCGTGCGGGAACGTTTTTTTGTTTATATGTAAGCCTGTTGAGAAAACATTTTGTCATGATTGTCCGGATTATTCATTACTTTTGCAAAATCAACCTATTAAATGCTGTGTCAATATGAACAGAATTGTCAGTAAAGAATACTTTTCAACTAATGTCATCAAACTGGAGGTAGAAGCTCCGTTGATAGCCAAGGCCCGGAGAGCCGGGCATTTTGTCATTGTCCGTGTGGGGGAAAAGGGCGAACGCATTCCCCTCACCATAGCCGATGCCGACACGGAACGGGGCACCATTACGCTGGTTGTGCAGCGCATGGGGGTTTCTTCTACCCGCCTTTGCGCCTTGAACGTGGGCGATGAAATAACCGACCTGGTCGGCCCGTTGGGACAGGCCACGCACATTGAACGCTTCGGCACGGTGGTGTGTGCCTGCGGCGGGGTGGGCACTGCTCCCATGATGCCCATTGTGCAGGCCATGAAGCGGGCCGGCAACCGTGTCATTACGGTTCTGGCTGCCCGTACCAAGGAACTCATTATCCTGGAAGAACAGATGCGCCGCTATTCGGATGAGGTCATTGTGATGACCGATGATGGTTCGTACGGCCGCAAGGGACTGGTGACCGAGGGGGTGGAAAGCGTTATCCAACGCGAACAGGTAGATCAGTGTGTCACCATAGGCCCGGCTGTGATGATGAAGTTCGTGAGTCTGCTCACTAAAAAATACAACATTCCGACCATTGCTTCGCTCAACACCATTATGGTCGATGGCACCGGCATGTGTGGAGCCTGCCGTGTCACGGTGGGGGGTAAAACGAAGTTCGTGTGCATTGATGGACCCGAATTTGATGCGCATCAGGTCGATTTCGATGAAATGATTATGCGCCTGGGCGGATACAAGGATGAAGAACAGGAGGCTTTGAAGCATCCTGCCCATGCCGATGCGAAAGCGGCAACAGCCTGTGAAAGCGGGGCGGATGCCTGTGCGGCGGTAGCCGAAAATGATGGCGGCGAAGCTGCCGGCGGTGAAGATGGCGGTTGGCGTGCCGATTTGCGCAAGGCGTTGAAGCCGAAAGACCGGGTGGCCATTCCGCGTGTGCGCATGCCCGAACAGGCTCCTGGGGTGCGCAGCCGCAACAATCTTGAGGTCAACCTCGGACTGACGGCCGAAATGGCCATGCGTGAGGCGCAGCGTTGTCTTGACTGCCCGAATCCGACCTGCATGACGGGATGCCCGGTGGGTATTGATATTCCACATTTTATAAAGAACATAGAGCGGGGACATTTTCTCGACGCGGCTGCCGTGTTGAAGAAAACTTCCGCCCTGCCGGCCGTGTGCGGCCGTGTGTGTCCGCAGGAAAAACAGTGCGAGTCGAAGTGTATCCATGTGAAAATGGGCAAGGAGCCGGTGGCCATAGGCTATCTGGAACGTTTTGCGGCCGACTATGAACGCGAAAGCGGACATGTGTCGGTACCGGTTGTCGCTCCGGCCAACGGCAAGAAGATTGCCGTGGTGGGTTCGGGACCTGCCGGACTTTCGTTTGCCGGCGACATGGCCAAACTGGGTTATGAGGTGACGGTGTTCGAGGCATTGCATGAGATTGGTGGCGTGCTGAAGTATGGTATTCCCGAGTTCCGTCTGCCCAACCGAATTGTCGATGTGGAGATAGACAACCTGCGTGCCATGGGGGTTACGTTTCACACCGATACCATTATAGGCAAGACACTGACTATCGACCAGCTCAAGGAGGCCGGATTTGCGGGTGTGTTTGTCGGGAGTGGAGCCGGATTGCCCCGCTTCATGAACTGTCCGGGCGAAAATCTGGTGGGCATCATGTCGTCCAACGAATACCTCACCCGGGTCAACCTGATGAATGCAGCCAGTCCGGATTCGGATACTCCTGTGTTCCACGGCAAGCGGGTGGCCGTTATCGGCGGGGGCAACACGGCGATGGACTCCGTGCGCACCGCCAAGCGGCTGGGAGCCGAACGGGCCATGATTGTGTACCGTCGTTCGGAAGAGGAAATGCCGGCCCGTGCTGAGGAAGTGAAACATGCCAAGGAAGAGGGTGTGGAATTCCTCACGTTGCACAATCCCATTGAGTATCGCGGCGATGAACGCGGACGGGTGACCCACATGTTGCTTCAGGTGATGGAACTGGGCGAGCCCGATGCTTCGGGACGTCGTTCGCCCGTGCCGGTGGAAGGCAAGACAGAACTGATAGCGGTGGATGAGGTCATTGTGAGTGTGGGCGTGTCGCCCAATCCGCTCATTCCGCATTCGGTCGAAGGATTGCATGTGAGCAAGTGGGGCACCATCGAGGTGAATCAGGACACCATGCAGACCGACATTCCCATGATGTTTGCCGGAGGCGACATTGTGCGCGGAGGGGCTACCGTTATTCTTGCCATGGGCGATGGCCGGCGTGCCGCCCGCTCCATGCACGAATGGCTGGAGAAAAGATAAAAACGAAAAAGGCTGCCAATCGGCAGCCTTTTTCGTTTGATATGGCAAACTGAGGTTTTAATATCCCAATATCTTCAGCATGGATTTGTAACTCTGTTCTTTGGCGAAGAGCTTGGTGGTGTATTCGCCGTCCTCGTCGCGGTCGACAATCACCAGTTTCGGGCCGGGGATGAGGCAGTGCTGTATGCCGCCGAATCCGCTCAAGGCTTCCTGATAGGCTCCCATGTGGAAGAAACCGATGTACTGTTCGCGGCCTTCCTCCATTTTAGGCAGGAACACGGCGTTCGAGTGCACTTCGGCGTTGTAGAAGTCTTCGCTGTCGCAGGTCAGTCCGCCCAGGTTCACGCGTTCGTATTGTGAGTCCCAGTTGTTGATGGCCAGGAACACGTAGCGTTGGTTGATGGCCCAGGTGTCGGGCAGGGTGGTCATGAACGAGCTGTCTATCATGTTCCACAATTCGCGGTCGTTCTGCCGTTTCTGGTTGACAATGGAGTAGAGCATGGCCCCGCTTTCGCCGACGGTATATGAACCGAATTCGGTGAAAATGTGCGGTTCGGGCACATTGTTCTGCACACAGATGTTCTTGATTTGTGCCACGATTTCTTCGGCCATGTATTCGTAGTCGTACACCATGTCGAGGTGCGACTGGATGGGCATGCCTCCGCCTATGTTCAGGCTGTCGAGTTCGGGGCATATTTTCTTCATTTCGCAATACAGGTTCACCGCCTTGCTCAGTTCGTTCCAGTAATAGGACGTGTCCTTGATGCCGGTGTTGATGAAGAAATGGAGCATTTTCAGCTCAACCTGCGGATTGTTGGCAATCTTTTCCCGGTAGTAGGGGATGATGTCGTTGTATCTTACTCCCAGTCGTGAAGTGTAAAAGTCGAACTTCGGTTCTTCTTCCGAAGCAATGCGGATGCCTACTTTGAATTTTTCCTTGAAGTCCTTCATGAGCAGGTCAAGTTCGAACTTGTTGTCCAATATGGGAATGATGTTGTGGAAACCGTTACGGATTAAATTCTGTATGTTTTCGACATATTGCGGACGTTTGAATCCGTTACATACGACAAAAATATCCCGGTTGATGGTTCCCTGTTCGTACAAAGCTTCGATAATATTGATGTCGAATGCCGAAGAGGTCTCTATATGTACGTTGTGTTTCAGCACTTCTTCCAGTACGAACGAGAAGTGTGAACTTTTCGTGCAGTAGCAATAGTGGTAGTCGCCTTTGTAGTCGACCTTGGCCATGGCGACGTTGAACATGCGTCGTGCCTTTTGTATGTTCTGGGCAATCTTGGGCAGGTAGGCTATGCGCAAGGGGGTGCCATACTGCTTGATGATGTCCATGAGCGGAACACCGAACCAATAAAGTTCGTTTTCTTCCACGGTGAACTCTTCGTTCGGAAATTCGAACGACTGTTCAATCAAATCGAAATACTTGTTCTTCATAATCCGTTTTGTTTAAATGAGAGCAAAAATTACAATCCGATTCACTTACATCTGACTGATTTGTTCTGTTTGATTCAGTCGGATTTGGGTCCCTCTTTCAAAAAGAGCGCACAAAAGTAATATATTAATTTTACATATCATTGATTTTCTTGCTTTTTGTGTATGTGGATGTTTCTTTTTCCGGATATTCGGAAGAATGTTGAGTGCGGATGAATTGTGTTGGAAGCGACCGGTGCGGAACGATTTGTTTTGAACTGTTGGGCCCGATTGGTGTGTTTTTGTTCTTTTTGCTTGGAATAGGGCCTTTCAGAAACCGTCTTTTGCCATTGGTCGGATAGTTGGATGGACTCCTTAAAGACGGAAAATGGCATGAACGCTTGTTTTGTGTGCAGAAAAGAGTGCGTGGGGGAACAGCATGCTGTATTGGGAAAAAACGTTGTCGGGGATAAACTTATTGCCTTGTTCCCAACTCTATAATTTCCAAATCCTGAATGTCGGTGTCGTTTATGACAAAGCGGACGAGCGTCTGTACCAGATGAAAACCGTATTTGCCCGCTGCTCCGGGGTTGATGTGCAGCAGGCCGAGGTCGCGGTCGTACTTTACTTTCAGAATGTGCGAGTGACCGCTTACAAACAGTTTGGGCGGATGCAGGAAGATGCCGGGCTTGACTGCCGGGTCGTATTTGCCCGGATAGCCTCCGATGTGCGTGAGCCACACATCCACGTTTTCGCAACGGAAACGGTTGTGCCGGGGAAACATGCGGCGTATGTCCTGCCCGTCGATATTGCCCCATACGCCCCGCAAGGGCTTGAAGGACTGAAGCCGTTCCACTACTTCCATGGAGCCCCAGTCGCCGGCATGCCATATTTCGTCGCATGAGGCGAAGTGTTCGAAAACCCGTTCGTCGAGCAGGCCGTGTGTGTCAGAAAGCAAACCTATCCGTGTCATGCTAATGCTTGTATAAATGATTTCGTTTTCTTCTCTTGAAGTTCTTTTGAAAAGGCCTCGGAGAAAAGTGTGATTGGTTTATCCGGCTCCGACCCTTATGGTAGGCATATGTCCGTTTAAAGAGGCCCCTTGGGTGTTGAGGGTTCTTTTGTAGATTCGTCCATTTTGACAAAGGACATAGAGCTCGTTCCTGCGTTTTCCTCCCCATGTGATGGATAGGGGTCTGGCGTTGTCCGGCAAGGGAAGTATAGCCTCACACCTTCCGTTGTAGTCGCACACTTGAATGCCGTAGGCGGTGGCTAAATACGTCCTCCCGAAGTTGTCGCAAATAGCCGATGTCGTCTCTGCTCCATCTGACAGCTCCGGTACATGAAGGTAGAAGAATTCCTGTCCGTACAGCAGTGTCTTGTGTGTTTTGTCTACTTTGTAGCTGAATCCACGCTTCGTGTCATATCCGAAAGCGTACAGCCAGTTGTTGTTGGCGCTCAAGGCTATGGTGTAGACGCTTTTCAGATGGTCGTCCTTTTGAGACAGGCCGCTTTTGTCTGACAGATGCCAAATGGAGGAGCCTGGGTTCTCCTTTTTTTTCTTACCGACTATGTAATATCCTCCATCCCTTAAAGCAACGGCATTGTAAGGATGCATTTTAGCCCTTATTCTTTTTGACACATGCATATCCTTGTTGATGATGGCAAATCCTTTGCTGGGTTCGTATGCCAGCATTTCGTTGCCTGGGCCCATGGCCAATATCCGTTTGTCGGTAACATGAGCGTCTTTCTCCCCGTTTGGTTGAAGCATCCATGTCCCTTTGTCGGAAGAAACAAGAACGTCTCCATCTTCGTTTGTGAACAAGGAGGCGTTGGGCTCCACATCGGAACACACCTGTTCAAAGTCTTTTCCGGCTGACACAATCTGTCTTAACATGGCGTTGCCGGTTTGCTTTTTGGGCGCAGGCGGATTGTCCGGATAACCTTTCCAAAGAAAGCGCATGGCATCGGGAAACACTTGAACCGTGTTTTCATCGCAATGTCCTGCATTTTCTGTAAATTGGTATGCGAAGTCATAGCCGGCAAAATCCATGGCACGGACTATCGCCTGATTGGCACTCCACCAGTCGCCGAATGAGGTCCACATGTCGTTAGACCCGCTTTGGAAATAAAACCGAATCGGTTTGGTTTCAAATTTGTGCACCAAGGTGGCGTAGACAAACGAGCCTCTCAATCCGGTCAACGAACCGCATGAACTGTAAACTCGTGCGAACTCATCTGTGTGCCAGGCCACGTTGAAAGCACAGGCTGCGCCGGAACTGCAACCGGCTATCATACGGTCGTTCTTGTCTTTTGACAGTATGATGTTTTTCCCATTGGAAGTTTTCAGTGATTCGACAAAAGGCAGGAGTTCTTCCAATATGAACTTTCCGAAACGTGGTGAAGGGGTGTCATATTCATAGGTTCTGTTTGCTCGTGGACTGTCGGGGTCAAAGTCGCCGATGACTTGTCCGGGAGAAGCGGCTACTAGGATCATGGTCGGGATTTCGTTGCTCGATATCAGATTGGATACCACGGTGTCTGCTCTAAAACCCATTCCGTCTTGAAACACACAGACGCACGTTGGAGTCTTTCCGTCGTATTGGGCTGGTACATAAACATCTACATCTCGTGTCGTGCCTGGAAATATTTTGGAGTTTTCCAAACGGGCGTGAATATGTTCTCCATATTTGACATTTGATTTTCCTCGGCTGTCTTCTGATAAGGTGTATTTGTTCTGTGCCTGACAAAAGCAACAGAGTAAAAGAGAGAAAAGAAATAGTGATTTTTGTCTCATTGTTTTCAAAATTAAAATTTGTTTATCTTCATTGGACGTTACTTTCCTGTTCGTCGAGCAGGCCGTGCTTGTCACTCGTCACTGTCAACTCGTCATTCAAGGCTTTTCTTCCACTGGAAGTATCCTACCACGGCCATGATGGTGTAGACCACAAACAGGGCGGCCGTCGGGTAGAGTTCCTTGTATATGTATTGCCCTGCAGACAGGGCATCGACCACGATGAATATGAGCCAGTATTCAATGTATTTCTTGGCAAGCATCCATGTGGCCACAATGCTCAGTGCGGTGGTGAAGGAGTCGCCGGCGGGCAAGGCGGCATCGGTGCGGCGAAGCACGGCGTAGTAGGCCATGAAAATGAGGATGCTGGCCACGGCGAGCGCAGGCCACAGGTGTCGGGGCGTGACGGTGACCGGCAATGTGTCTTTTTGTTTGGAGGGGGTTGTTCCCCGTTGCCAGTTCCACCAGCCGTACACGCTCACTGCCAGGTAATACAGTTGCAGGGTCATGTCGGCGTAGAACTTGCTCCGGAAAAACACGACCGTGTAGAGTGCGGAACACAGGAAGCCGAAAATCCACAAGGCCGGTTTCTGTCTGACCGAGAGGTACAGGTAGGCCAGGCTGAGCAGCGTTCCGGTTATTTCAATCCACATGCTGTGTGCTCCTTTCTGCAGCGAGTTGTTGGTTGGGTTGTCCCGGCCGTCCGTCGGTGCTTCCGGTTGTCCGGTCCGGTATGCCTGTTGTGAATAGAGCCGGCTGTTTGAATGCCTCCACCGCTTTTTTGAGAGATTCGTTTTCCGTGTTCATGATGCGGTAGTATGCGTTTGTTCCCCACAGGTCGCGTGCAATGAGTGCCTTGGCCTGCAGCCGGATCAGTGCTTTTGATGTTTCAAGCTGTTTCTTGTCCTGCTTGATGCCCTCCTTTTCTCCTGCGTTTACCAGCGCGACGATGAATGTGTCGGGGGTGTTGTAGCGTGCTTCGTAAGCATCGAAGGTTGGGTAAAGGCTTTTCAGCTTGTTGCGGTTTTGCTCAATGTACTGCACGATGGTTTTGTTCATGACTCCGCGGGCCACCAGCCGGCGGTGATAGTCGGTGTAGCGTGTGGTGTCGAGGGGAATGAAAATGTCGGGCATGATGCCTCCTCCTCCATACACGGTGCGTCCTTTGAGCAAGGTGCTGTAGCGCAATGAGTCGGGGAAATGGATGCTGTCTGCATAAATGAGTTCGCCGTGCTTGTAGCGGTTCATGAGCTCTTCTTCGTATTTTTTCACTCCGTCTTTATAGGGCTTTTGTATGCAGCGGCCCGTGGGCGTATAGTAGCGGGCGGTGGTGAGCCGCATGAGCGACCCGTCGAGCAGTTCCAGTTCGCGTTGCACCAATCCTTTGCCGAAGGTGCGGCGTCCGATGATAATGCCCCGGTCCCAGTCTTGTATGGCTCCCGATACGATTTCGCTGGCCGATGCCGAGTATTCATCTACCAGTACGGCCAGTTGCCCGTGTTCATAGTTGCCGTAGCGGGTGGCCAGTGCTTCCTGCCGGTGCTGGTGCAGCCCTTCGGTGTAGACAATGAGCTGTCCTTCGCGGAGGAACTGGTCGGCCAGCTCGATGGCCGCTCCGAGGTATCCGCCCCCGTTGCCCTGCAGGTCGAGTATGAGATGGCGCATGCCTTGTGTGCCGAGGGAATCGAAAGCACTGCGGTATTCCTGCACGGTTGTCGCTCCGAAGCTGTTTATCTTGATGTAGCCGATGCTGTCGTTTATCAGGTAGCTGGCGTCGACGGTGTTGACGGGAATCTTGTCGCGGATGATTTTGAACGAAAGCAGTTCCCGTTCGTTCCGGCGCAGCATGCGTACGTTCACTTCCGAACCCCTCGGGCCGCGCAGACGTTTCATAATGTCGGTCGTCTTCATTTTGACGCCGGCAATGAGCGTGTCTTCAATGTAAATCATGCGGTCGCCGGGCAATATGCCGACTTTCTCGGCCGGGCAGCCGGCAATGGTTTGCACGACAAACAGGGTGTCTTCCAGCATTTGGAATTGTACGCCAATGCCGTCGAAACTGCCTTGCAGCGGTTCACGCACCCGTTCCACTTCTTCTTTCGGAATGTAGGCGGAGTGCGGGTCCAGTTCCTCCAGTATGGAGACAATGGCGTCTTCAATGACTTTTTTGTCGTCAATGCTGTCCACGTACAGGTTGGACACGGCCATGAGCACGTGGTTCAGTTTGCGCTGTTCGGCGGGTGAAATGCCTTGCGCCTGCAGCCAGAAAGGCAGGATGATAAAAAGGACGGATAATATTTTTTTCATACAGATTATGACCGTTTGAAGATTATAGCTTGCAAAGGTAGAAAAAAAGACGGGAAGTAGGCAAATGGTTGATGCTGGAAAAAGGGACGGTCGTTTTTTTATCCATGAGTGTTTGTTCGTTGTCTTGGCCGTATTGTTTTGTCGTTTCAGCAGGCAATATTCTACAGCCTCGCATGGAAGGTCGTATAGCCTCGCATGGGAGGTCATGTAACCTTGCATGGGAGGTCATATAACCTCCCATGCGAGGCTATAGATTTTATTCCGGAAAAACGGTAAACACGAACCGATGAAATCGTAAAGTTCCTTGCGTGCATGGAGGAACTGTTTTGCCGTGCAGCTGACTTTCTTTCTGTTTTTTCGGGTCTTTTAACGGGCAAATTGTTATGTTTTTCCGTTTGTTTTGATTAAAATGTCTATATTTGCCGAAAAATGATTAAAAACTGACAATTTACCGCCTCCCGATTGTTGCCGATTGGAAAAACGGACAGCAGGGATGCAGTAAAACAGAATGGAGGTTTGCTATGAAATATCTTATAATATTAGGCGATGGCATGGCCGATGTGCCGATAGCCGGGTTGGGCGGACTCACTCCCTTGCAGGCGGCTGACACGCCTGCCATGGATATGCTGGCGGCAAAAGGTTGCAGCGGTATGTTGCATACGGTGCCGGCCGGATTTGCTCCGGGCAGCGAGATTGCCAATCTCAGCGTGTTGGGCTATGATGTGGCGCAGGTGTTTGAAGGGCGCGGGTCGCTTGAGGCTGCCAGCATGGGCATCGATATAGAACCGGGCGAAATGGCCATGCGCTGTAATCTCATTTGTGTGGACGATGGGAAGATAAAAAGCCATTCGGCCGGTCACATAAGCAACGAGGAGGCCGGAGAACTGATTGCCTTTTTGCAGCGCGAACTGGGTGATGAGGCGGTGAGGCTTTTTCCCGGAGTGTCATACCGTCATTTGCTGAAGCTTCGCGGAGGTGACAAGCGCATTCACTGCACTCCGCCGCACGATGTGCCGGGAGTGCCTTTCCGCAACGTGCTGGTGCGGGCCGAATGTGAGGAGGCTGTGCCTACCGCCCGTCGTCTGAACAGCCTGATACTGCGCTCGCAGGAACTGCTCGACCGTCATCCGGTAAATCTTCGGCGTGCTTCGGCCGGCAAGGACAAGGCCAACAGCCTGTGGCCCTGGTCGCCGGGCTATAAACCCCGCATGGATACGCTGCTTCACATGTATGGCTTGCGGAGCGGGGTGGTGATTTCGGCGGTCGACCTCATTCGGGGAATTGGTGTGTATGCCGGACTGACCCCGGTGCTGGTGCCTGGTGCAACGGGACTTTATGACACGAACTATGAAGGAAAAGCCCGGGCGGCATTGGATGCGCTACGTGAGAATGATTTTGTATATTTGCACATCGAAGCCAGCGATGAAGCCGGGCATGAAGGAGACCAGCAGCTGAAGTTGCGTACCATCGAGTACCTGGACCATCGTGTCGTGCAGCCTATTATGGACGAGTTGCGTACCTGGAGCGAACCGGTAACCGTGGCTGTGTTGCCCGATCATCCCACTCCCTGTGCCCTGCGTACCCACACCGGCGACCCTGTGCCGTTTGTGATTTACCGTCCCGGCAGCGAGCCCGATGGGGTGACGGTGTATGATGAATTTGCGGCCCGGGCAGGACGTTACGGCGAGTTGAGGGGAGATGGATTTATCCGGGCTCTTTTGCAAGGACAATGAACCTTGTCTTATTTTAAAGTGTAGGAAAAAACAGTCAAGTAACTCGTGAAAATTAATTGATCGAGTTTTTTCGAGTTGCTTAAAACAATAATGGAATTTAAAAAAACAGAAAAATGAGTAGAAAACTGATTTTGTTGGCATTTCTTTTCCCTTGCATGCTTGTTGTGGCACAACCTAAGTTTACAGCGGATGCTGTCCCTGTACAGGATGGACAGGTCGTGTTCAGTGCAGAATACAAAGATCTTCCCATTACAGGGGAGGAAATCCGTAAGCGTGTATTGATGTATCTTTCCACCGGTTTCGATGCCACTTCCGGACGGGTGGTGATGAACGATGACAAGAAGGTTGTGTGCGAATCGGTCGATTCGTTGCTGTATAAAAAGCAGGCACTTGCCGTTTACATCATGTACATGCGTTACAATCTGGTGTTTGATTATGCCGATGGATATTGTCGCGTGACTTTCCAAGACATGAACTTCATGGACAAGGAGGACTATGATTTGCTCACCGGACAGCGTCAGCCCGATAGCCGCGGTTCGGTGCGTCCGGCAAAATATACGGCCAAGGAAATCATGGTGGATAAATCCTACAAGACCCTGTTTCTGAAGGATGCTTCCGGAAAAATAACCGATGCGGCCTTGATACGTATCAACGAAATTGTCGGTGAGGTGGAACAGGCATTGCATGCCCAATAAAAGTCCGATACCCCGTCACTTGTCACTCATAACTTGTCACACATAACCCGTCACAGAACATGAACTATTACAGTACCAACCGGAGTGTATCAAATGTAGGCCTTGAAGAGGCCGTGGTTAAGGGCCTGGCCGAGGACCGGGGGTTGTTTATGCCCGAGCGTATAGAACGGCTGCCGCAGTCGTTTTTCGATACCATCGAGTCGCTTTCTTTTCAGGAAATGGCCGGCAGGGTGGCCGAAGCCTTCTTCGGTGAGGATGTGGATGCCGCTGCTTTGCGGCAGATAGTGGATGACACGCTTTCGTTTGATGTGCCGTTGGTTGCGGTGAGCGATGGCATATATGCTTTGGAACTGTATCATGGTCCGACGCTTGCCTTCAAGGATGTTGGGGGGCGCTTCATGTCGCGCCTGCTTTCCTATTTCATCCGTCGGCAGGGGACGCATGAAGTGAATGTGCTGGTCGCCACATCGGGCGATACGGGCAGTGCGGTGGCCAACGGATTTCTTGGGGTGGAGGGCATTCATGTGTATGTGCTCTATCCGAAAGGACTGGTCAGCCCCATACAGGAATGCCAGTTTACGACCCTCGGACAAAACATTACTGCCATCGAGGTGGAAGGCACCTTTGATGATTGCCAGCGTTTGGTGAAAACGGCCTTTCTTGATGCGGAACTGAATGCCCGCATGAAGCTCACTTCGGCCAACTCCATTAATGTGGCACGTTTCTTGCCACAGTCGTTCTACTATTTTTACGCTTATGCACAGTTGAAGCGCATGGCGCCTCAGCAGGCGGAGCACATGGTGGTTTGCGTGCCGAGCGGTAACTTCGGCAACATAACCGCCGGACTTTTTGCCCGCCGCATGGGCTTGCCGGTGAAACGGTTCATAGCCGCCAACAACCGTAACGATGTGTTCTTTGAATATCTGCAGACGGGCGAATATCGTCCTCGTCCGTCGGTGCCGACCATTGCCAATGCCATGGATGTGGGCGACCCCAGCAACTTTGCCCGCATACTCGACTTGTACGGCCACTCCCATGCTGCCATTGCCGCCGATATTAGCGGGGCACGCTACACCGACGAGCAGATAGCCGACACGGTGCGCACCTGCTATGAAGCTACGGGCTATCTGCTCGATCCGCACGGAGCCTGCGGCTACCGGGCTTTGACCGAACTGTTGCAGCCGGGCGAAGCAGGGGTGTTCCTGGAAACCGCTCATCCGGCCAAGTTCAAGGACACGGTGGAACGCATTGTCGGCAGTCCTGTCGCCGTGCCGCAGAAATTGCAGGAGTTCATGCGCGGCACGAAACAAAGCGTTCCTCTGACGAACGATTTCGATGCATTGAAGGCTTTGCTGTTGGCGAAATAAATTTGTACGGAAAACTTTTATGATTATTTTGTGCCACTGAAGTTATAACCCTTGTCTTGACGTGAATTTGTCGAACTCACGTTGTCTCAAGAGGTGGATGTAAAAAAGGTTGGGTCGAAAATTCGTATTTCGACTCAACCTTTTTGTTTTGTGCGACTGACGGATAGTGGAAAATTTACCACTCACTCGTTGCACGGCATTTCTTCATGGTTGTTTCATGCTCTTTTTGCTTACAGACGTTTCAAGCCTTTCAGTTCATCTTTATTAGTGGCTTCTTCTATGCTGATAGCCAAACCTCCTCCGGGAGCGGTGTATTGTGAAAGTTTCGACATGTTTGTTACGCGGTACTTCCGAATGGTATAAGCCTGCGGGTTATTCTTGTAGTGTGCATTGACGGCATCGGCATAGACGGTGGCCACGTAAGTTTTTCCCTTTTCCAGAAAGTCGAAGTTCACTTGCGCATTGCGTGCCTTCTCGCCATTTGTGCTTCCTACGAACCAGCGTTCACCACCTTTTTCTTTTCGGGCTACGGTCAGGTAGCTTCCCGGTTCGGCTTCAAGATAAATGCTTTTCTCCCAATCCAACGCTACGTCTTTAATGAATTGGAAAGCATCCATGAAACGTTCGTAGTTTTCCGGGAGGTCGGCTGCCATTTGCAGAGGACTTGACATGGTGACGTAGAGCGAGAGCTGGTTGACCAAGGTTGTGTTTACCCATGAATGGTTGTTGGGGTTCAGTTTGTTTATGTTGTTTTCAAAAATACCAGGCGTATAGTCCATTGGACCACCGATAAGACGTGTAAACGGAAGTACGGTGGTATGGTTGGGCTTGCTGCCTCCGAAAGCTTGGTATTCTGTGCCTCGTGCCGACTCATTGCTGATGAGATTGGGCCAGGTGCGGCATAGTCCGGTAGGACGAACAGCCTCGTGTGCGTTGACCATGAGGTGGTATTCGGCCGCTTTTTCCAATGCATGTTGATAATGGTTCACAATCCATTGGCTGTAATGGTTTTCTCCGCGGGGAATGATGTCTCCTACATAGCCGCTTTTCAAGGCCGGGTAACCGTTGTCTACCATGAACTGGTAAGCCTTATCCAAATGGCGTTCGTAGTTGCGCACCGATGAGGATGTCTCATGGTGCATAATCATTTTTACACCTTTGGCTTTTGCATAGTTGCGTATTTCTTTCAAATCAAAATCCGGATAAGGGGTGATAAAATCGAACACATAGTCTTTCGAGTTACCGAACCAGTCTTCCCAGCCTATGTTCCAACCTTCGACCAACACACCATCAAAGCCATGCTTGGCGGCAAAGTCTATGTATCTTTTTACGTTGGCAGTCGTGGCTCCGTGGCGTCCGTGAGGTTTGGCTTTTGCATAATCGGTTATGCCAATTTGTATGCTGGGAAAGTCCCAAGTGTATGACCAGTCGCTTTTTCCTGTAATCATCTCCCACCACACACCGACATATTTCATGGGTTTAATCCATGATGTGTCTTCTATTTTGCAAGGTTCGTTAAGGTTGAGAGTCATGCGTGAGGCAAGTATGTCCCGGGCGTCATCGCTTACAATAATGGTACGCCATGGTGAATTGCAGGGAGTTTGCATGTAGCCTTTTGCCCCCATGGCATCGGGTGTGAGCCATGATTCGAATACCATTTCCTTGTCGTTCAGATTCAAGTGCATGCAGGCATAGTTGACCAAAGCCGCTTCGTGCAGGTTGATATAGATGCCATCATCGGTCTTCATTTGCAGTGCGGTTTGTACTCCGGTAGGAGAGAAAGACGTTTGTGACAGGTTGTCGGTGATGGCTCCGGCCTGCAAGTCGCGTATTTCCGACAAGCGGGAGCAGGTATAATCATATTCCTGGGTATCATAGTCGCCTGGTATCCACCATGCGGTGTGATTGCCCGTCATGGCAAAGCACGTATGTTCTTCCTTGATGGTGAAATAGCGCATTTCGTTTTGCAGGGGAAACTCGTAGCGGAACCCCAGTCCGTCGTCGAACAGCCGGAAGCGGATAATCATGCGACGGTTTGTACCGTTTTGCTTCAGAGTAACAGCCAGTTCGTTGTAATGGTTGCGAATGGCTGATTCTTCGCCCCACACCGGATGCCATGTTTCATCGTGGGATGCGGTATCGGCCTTTTCTATAATGAAATTGTCGTAAAGTGAAGTTTTCGGGTCGGTAGTTGTTAGGCGGTTGACGTTTGAGCCGAACTCGACCTTTTCTTGTTCTCCGTAAAGTTCCAGGCCGAGCGTACTGGGCTTGATCACTTGTTTTCCTTTGTAACTGAGTTCATAAACGGGAACTCCTCCTTCTTTCAAGGAAAAGTTCATTATCAACTCCTTGTTCGGGGATAAAAGTTCTTGTGCCTGTAGCATACCCGGCAACAGACAAGCAAAAACCCCAATCAGATGTTTGAGTTTCATATGACTTTCGTGTTTGAGATAATTTCAAGTTTTATTAAAAAGTGCCGGCAGGAAACAATATACTTGTTACCTGCCGGTTTTGAGTTTGGGTCATTCGTATTCTACTACGATCATCGACCAGTATTTGAGTGAAGGCAACGTAATGTTGATTTGGCCGCCTTCAAGGGTGAAGTCGAGTGATTGTGACACACCATAGTTTGCATCAGGGGTAGCAAACCATACCGCTTTGGGCGTTCCGGAAGGACCATCGTTTATTTTCAGTGAAATGGTCTTACCTTCAATCAACTTCTGTTCGGCCTGGTCAGCATTCGAGTCGCACCAGTCCAAATGCACGGCATCGGTATAGTTGAGCAGGCTTACTACCGCCGTCTTGTTGTCAGGCATAATGCGACCTATGGTGGCAACTTGCCCTATTTGTGGCCCCCATTGGTTGAAGCGCACGCTCCCATCACTCGAAGTGGCATCGACACCTACGAAGCGGCCACCTCCGCGTAACAGGTTTTGGTAAGCTGTTATGAAGTCGTAATACACAATGGTGGCTATTTCCAATTCTCCCTTCATACGTAAGTTGTTATTGGGAAAGTACTCGTTATTGAGCATG
Organism: uncultured Porphyromonadaceae bacterium; assembly: GCA_949285425.1. Taxonomy (GTDB): domain Bacteria; phylum Bacteroidota; class Bacteroidia; order Bacteroidales; family Paludibacteraceae; genus QVMH01. The sequence goes on along the minus strand of CASEAJ010000004.1, from coordinate 20,590 downwards.
TGTTCGCCCAGTTCTAAGTGTGCTCCTCCCCAAGCGTGAATGGCAGCATTGGCCATAAGGACACCCGGTGTGTTGAAATAGTTCTTGCCCAATGTGCCGTAATCGTAGTTCATGTAAGCCGCCAAGACGACATGACGTTCCGTGCCGTTGATGGCGGAGTTATTCTCGTTTTCAAAAGTGTTGTTTTCCACGTTGTCATAGCCTTGTATGGCATCGGATATGGCCGTAAAGCTGCCTTTGTCCCACACCTCGGTATAAAAGAAGTCGACCACCCCGGCACGTCCTATCTCTTCCTTACCGAAACCGCCAACAGCATTCATTACCAAACTCTTTTCCGGCTCACGACGTTTCATCTCTTCCAGAAAAGTAGTAAAGCCTCCTTGTGGGTATTCTATGGGCTTGCCCTCATTGTCGTAGGTTGTTTTGCCACGTCCACCCAATTGGTCGACTTGGTATCCATCAAAGTCGAACACCTTGTATACATCACTTGTACGTTCGCCGAGATAGTCAATCCAGCCTTGTTTTTCCAGGTTCATGATGTATATCCAACTTTTGAACGGTGAATCGAGGGGATGGGCATCTTTGTTGATGAGTTCTGCGTCTGTCCATGTATACCATTCTTCGCTCACTCCGTCTTGTGCAGCATCGTTCAATGCACCATAAGCCAGGTTATAGAACAATGATTTCATATTACGTTTGTGTCCGGCTTCTATGTACCCATCGATGGTAGAACGGTAACAATTGCGGCTGATGATGTCGGTCCATACATCCATGGGAGCGGCCGGTGTGCCTGCAAGCGGCATGTGGTGTTTGTAATGCCAGTCTTGATATTGCACGTAGTTAATGTGGTGACGGCACAATCTATCGATAACTTGGTCTATTTCCACTTGTCCTTTTTTGCCATATTCCGACAGAAAACCGTTGCGTGGAAATACTTTCGGGTCGGACGATACATCGACAGCTACGCTTCCCTTTACCACTTCCTTGCCATTTTCTACGGAATAGAGGTCAATCAGGTAACCTTGAAAATCCTCTTCTGGAGGGGTCCAAGTCCATTCGGTTCCTGTAAGCGGTTCTTCCTTTATCACCTTGTTCCAATGTTTGTAACGTATGGTGAGGTTGCCTTCCGGCATTTTGTTGAGTTTGACATTTACAACATCTCCCGGATAATAGGCGGCCTTGTCCGTTGAAAGGTATACATCCATGTAGCTGTCTCCGTAAGTAATCGGGTCGTTTTTCGGATGATCTACATCGATGTGACAGCTTGTAGCCGAGATACACATCCACAATCCTATGGCCCAGGCGCTTGTATATATCGCACGTTTCATATCAGGTTCTTATGTTTTTTTATTGTTTGACAAATGATATTTTATTCGTTTTGAAATCAATGGTAATGGTGTAGGTTCCGGCAGCATCGGCGTTGACAGCCCATTTGCGGTCGGCTCCATTGACATTGTTTTTCACTATTTCTTCGATTGCAAAGTCCAGGTTTTCACCTATGGGCGTGTTGTCCTGTTCTTTTGCCACTACGCACATGCCGAGGAAAGCTTTTGTGTTGTCTAGAGGAAACTTGATTTCTCCTTCTTTCAATTTGCCTGTCCATGTGAAACGATTGGAATCCGTTGGATCTTGTTCCATACGTCCCATGTTGTCCCAACTCCAATCGTACTCGGTGGCACTGCCAATTACCCAGACTTGTGAATAGTCCGGGTCTTCCGGAATGACAGTTCCTCCGGTCGGCTCTATGCTTATGTCGAGTGTCTCGATGTTCAAAATGATGCGATACGTGCCGGCAGCAGGGATGTTGAATTTCAAGTCTTCGCCATCGGGAGGTACGTCGGTATAATACTTCACCTTGTTTTCATTCAGTGCATCCTTCACATATCCGGGCCAGAAAGAACTTTGCTGGCATACGAAGCGTAATTCTCCTGCGTTCAGCTCACCTTCCCAAGTAAATGTTTTGTCGGCATAGTCCATCTCGTATGCTCCGATGGCATCCAAACTCCAATCGGCATCGGTTGCCGGACCGATGAGGAACAATTGCGGGTCACCCATTTCCAACAGTGTACATTTGATTTCAAGTGTAGCTGTGTTCAGATAGATGGTGTATTTTCCAGGTGTGGAAATGAGGAACTTTATGTCATTTTCGCCTCCCGGATCATTTTCGTGGAAAGCCAGTTTACCCGTATATTCAGGAACTGCCATGCTTACGTTTACATTCGGGTCGGCCGATGGGTCACACACATAACCCGGCCACCACATATTGTCTATGCTTTGGCAGAGAAATTTGATTTCACCGGCCTTCAGTTTGCCGGTCCATTCAAATTCGTCCAGACTATCCTCTTTGCGTGGCACGAGTGTGGACCTCGATATGGTCCAGCCACCTTGCGTGGAACTGCCCAACATAAACAGGCTCAGCTGACGGCTTTTGTAGGTTTTTATTTTGAATTTAACCACGTTCGATATTTGTGTGTCTACGGTGGGGTCGACTACGTCGGCAATGATACGTGCCTCGAACTCATATTCCTTTTCTTCCTCCGAGTGGATGTTCCAATAGTACGGTAGGATGGTATCATTTAACTCTTTGTGCGAGTAAGAAATGAAATGTGAGTCGGTTTTTCCCAAAGTGTCTTTCATGCCGGCTTCGAAGTTGTTTCCGGCAAGATCCATTTCCAATATATAATGTATGGCAGAACCGGTTCCATGGTTACTTCCTGCACCCCACGACAGTTTGAGTGCTTCGTCTTGTTCCGACTGTTGGCTTAAAACCACGTTTTCCGTTGAGGCCTTCAGCAACAGTTCTTCTTCCGGCTTGTTTTCAGCAATCGGGTCCACGCAACCTGTGAAAGCCCACAATTGACACAAGCACATTGCTAAGCAATATAGTTTTGTCCGTTTCATGTAGAATCTTATATAAAAGGGTTAATATCCGGGGTTCTGTGTCAAGTTCGTATTGGCTTGTATTTCCTGCAAAGGAATAGGCAACAACAAATGTTTTTCTTGGGCATTTGTTTTGCCTATGGAATGCAAGAACGTAAGTCCGCCACCATTTTTCATGCGGATAAGGTCAAACCATCTATGTCCTTCGAAAGCGAGTTCCAAACGGCGTTCCTGAAAAATCCGTTTGCGCATTTCATTTTGAGAGAGTCCCTCAATGTCACTGCGGTCGGTCAGTCCGGCACGTTGACGTACCTCATACAAAGGAACTTCGGCATCGCTGACACGTCCTAATTCATTCAACGCTTCTGCCTTCATAAGTAGTACTTCTGCGTAACGCAATACGACGAAATTGGCAGGACTGGTGTTGTAGTCGATGGATATGGATTTTGGTACGAGGAACTTGCGTAGATTATAACCGGTGGTGGAATAGGCGGAAGAATAAATCTGTCCATCGAATACGTCACCATTGGAAAGCACGGTTTTCGCCTTGCGCACGTCACCTTCTTCATATTGGCTGACAAACTCACCGGTAGGTTGATTCCAACCCCATCCTCCTGCCACCAAGCCCGAGTTACGGGGACCGGTGTAGGTGCTTAACCAAGAGGCTTGGTTTTCATTGCTCCAAAAGTCATAATTTGTCTTTCCGTAATACTGCACTTCAAAAATTGACTCTTGTCCGTTTTCTTTTTCTGGATTGAAATTGTCACTGTAATCATCGTTCAAAGAATAACCCAGATCTGCGATAGAATCGCACAGGTTTATGACCCGTTCGTAGTTTTCTCCGCGTGTGATGAACACTCTTGCCAATTCGCCCATGGCAGCCTCGCTGGTGGCGCGACCTAAGTTTTCGGCTGTGTAAGAACTTTTGTTTGGCAACAAACGAATTGCTTCGTTCAAATCGCTTATAATTAATTTATAAATCTCCTCGGCGGAGTCACGGAAAGGCTTTAAATTGCCAGCAGGGTCAACCGGTTCGGTGATTTTAGGAACACCGCCGAACAATCGTACCAGAATAAAATAATAATGCGCCCGCAAGAAATGTGCTTCACCTAAACAACGGTTTTTCAAGTTTTCGTCCATATCCATGTCTGGCACGTATTTGAGCACATTGTTACAACGGAGAATACCAGGCGCTGGTCCCCGATATAAGTCAAGTGCTCCGAAATTGTCGGAGGTGGTGATGAAGTTTGACAATTGTATGGTTTCGATGCCGTCCGTACCGCCACCGGCACCCACTACACTGTTACCGGCCATGATGTCGAGCGTCCACATGCGCATGTTGTACAATTTGGGCCATTGCAACGGTTGGTAGGCTCCATTTACTGCAGCAATTGCTTCGTTTTCGTTCTGAAAACCTTTACTGGCATCTATGGAGTCCCAAGGATCCCGGTCAAGAAAACCATCGCAGCCGGTTAGACACATGCAGGATATAACCCCGATTAATATATGCTTATATAGTTTCATAGACGTTTAATTTATTTATGTTGTTAAAAGGTAATATTCAATCCGAGTGTAACGTTACGTGAGACAGGATACAGATTGTCATCATTGCCAGTGCCCGATGAAATTTCCGGGTCAAGTCCTGAATAACGGGTCAGAGTCAAAAGGTTTTGTCCAGACACATATACTCTTACATTGGACAACAAGGCTTTTTTTGTTAAATGATTCGGCAAGGTGTAGCCCAGCGTGATGTTTTTCAAACGCAGGTAAGATCCGTCTTCCACGAAACGGTTGGAAGTACGGTTGTTCTGGTTCGGGTCGCCGAACACAGCGCGCGGCATGGTGTTACTGGTTCCCTCGCCACGCCAACGATCCAACACACTGGTCATTTGGTTTTGCGCTACGGACATGGCTTCTAACGAGGCTCTGTTTGAGTTGTATATTTGGTTACCTGCTACCCCTTGCAAGAAGATTTCCAAATCGAAACCTTTCCATTCAAACGAGTTGTTCATCGAGAAAATCCAATCGGGGGTAGGGTCACCTAAAAATGTGCGGTCATCTTCATTGATAATACCATCGCTGTTCAAGTCCTTAAAACGGATATCGCCTGGCGATGTGCGGTTGTAAGGGTCGTTACCGGCTATTTGTATGGCATGTTTGTCCACATCTTCTTGTGTCTGAAATATACCATCGGTTACGTATCCGTAAAATGAACTGGCCGGATGTCCCACTGCATGAATATTGTTGTTGAAGTAGATGGGTACATCGTCGTTTAGACTCATAATGGTGTTTTCGTTGAATGAGGCATTGATGGTGGTGGTCCATGAGAAATCGCCGGTGAAATTGTATGATACCAGACCGATTTCAAAACCACGGTTACGCATTTTTCCTGCGTTGATTTTGGGAACACTCACGTCTGAATAACCGGTAAATATAGGTACAGACATATCGACCAACATGTCGTTGGTGTTTTTGATATATGCATCCAAGTTCAAATTCAATCGTGCATCCAACAAGGTAAGGTCGGCACCTACGTTCCATTGTTCCACTTCTTCCCAGCGGACATTAGGGTTAGGCATTACTGTTGGTGCAAGGGCGTTGACTGGGTTCCCGTTGAAATTGTATTGTACGGTTTGCCATACGGTGGCAGAAGCGTAATTGCCCACGCTTGCCTGATTACCGGTCAGTCCGTAACCTGCTCTCAATTTCAAGTCGCTCAATACAAAATTCTTGTTGAAAAACTGTTCTTCCGACAAGCGCCAAGCCAAAGCTACGGAAGGGAAACTTGCCCAGCGGTTAGCTCGGCTGAAACGTGATGAACCGTCGCGACGTATGGTGGCGGTAATCAGGTATTTGTTGTCGTAAGTATAGTTCAAGCGCCCGAGAAAGGAGAGCAATGCCCAGTCGCTCCCGTTACCTGATACAGTCGGTTCCAAAGTTCCGTTGTCCATTTGCTGCGCGTTTTCACTGATGAAGCCCATAATGTTTCCACCAAGGTATTCGTAAGTGTTGGTTTGTGACGAAGAGCCCACCATGACACTCAATTGATGTTTGTCGGCAAAAGTCTTGTTGAATGTCAACGTGTTGTCCCACAGCCAGGTCAGGCTTTTGTTGTATTTGCGAGAGGCAGCAGACTCTTCTTGGGGGGTCGGTTCCCAGTTGTATTGCGGAGTCCAACTTTTCTCATCCCAGAACAAGGCTTGTACACCCGCCACCGATTTGAATGTCAACCACTCCCACGGGGTTATTTCTGCATAGATGTTGCCCAAAAGGTTATAGCCTTTTGTGGTAGAACTGTTGGTCAACATTTTCCCTATGGGGTTAGTAATGTCGCCCACGTACATGGTTTGTCCTACAGGTCCAGCCCAAGAGCCGTCTTCGTTTTTAATGGGCTGAGTGGGTAATGCCAGCATAGTATTCTTAATGTTATATTCGCCACGTCCTTTGATGTCGTGGTTCAATGACAGCTTGTTGCCCAGTTTCAGCCAATCGAACAGTTTGGTGTCCAAATTGGATTGGATGGTGAAACGGTCGTAGTTGGTGGTGCGGACAATACCTTCCTGTTTAAAATAGGCTGCCGATACATAATAAGTCGTGCGTTCGTTTCCTCCCGAGTAATTCATGGAATAGTTTTGCATCTGTCCCATTTGATACAGCTCGTCTACCCAGCGGGTTCCGACACCCAATGCTTCCGGATCTTTGAACGCGACATATTGTGGCTGTCCGTTGGCAAGCATCATTTCATTGTGTAGAGAGGCAAACTGTTTGGCATTTAACAGGTTTAATGTACGCATAACCGATTCTACACCATAAGATGCCTTGAAGTTAATGCGTGGTGTCGAGTTGGCCTCTCCCTTCTTGGTTGTGATGATAATGACTCCATAAGCACCGCGCGAACCGTAGATAGCCGTAGCAGAGGCATCTTTCAGTACGTTGACGCTTTCCACATCGTCCATGTTGATCATGTTCAATGGTACATCGGTCGGCACACCATCAATCACCAATAAAGGGTCGCTCCCGACAATGGAGCCTACACCGCGTATTTTCATGGATACATTGTCACCCGGTACACCGTTTGAAACAACTTGCAAGCCGGTGGCACGACCTTGCAAGGCAGCACCGAGGCTGGACGATGGCTGTTTCATCAGATCTTTCGATGACACGGACGAAATGGCACCGGTCAAGTCGTTTTTCTTCATTGTACCATAACCTATTACAACAACTTCTTCCAACTGCTGTTGGTCTTCATGAAGTGTAATGGCATAGTGTGTGCGGGCGTCAACCACAATATGTTGCGTGGTATAGCCCAAATAAGAAATGACAAGGGTGCTTCCTTCTGTGACATTCAATGAAAAATTACCGTCGAAATCGGTAGTCGTTCCTGTTGTGGTACCTTCCACCATGATAGAGGCTCCGATAACACTTAAGCCTTGTGGGTCAAGTATGGTGCCGGTCACGACCTTTTCTCCTTCCTGTGCGAAAAGGCACCTACAGAAAGGTATGAGGATGAGCAGGCACAATAGCTTGAGACTATGTTGCCAAACGTTTTGTTTCATGTTCATGCTGTCTGTTTTTAGTTATTAGGAAAGACATCTTTGGCGAAGGTGCATAGCACCCCCGTCAAAAGATACTAGTCTGATAATATTCGCATTATCGGGATTTATTTCACCATTATTTTTTTAGCTGTCACTTGCCCGTTGATATTCATGCGCACAATGTATAAACCTTGTTGCATGTCACGACCCAAGCAGAGATAGTCGTTTGCTCCGGACATGGAATACAGCACTTTTCCGGAGAGATCCATGATATCAATAGAGGATGCGGACAAACCGGGCATAAACACTTCTATTGTGCCATTGTGAGAAGAAATTTGCACGTTTCCATCTGTTTCAGACAAAACCAGACCAGTGCCAGGGCCTTCTTCTTGTTTCACTATGGAAATGGTCATGTTGGCCAAATTGGCGGTAATGTCATACTGGCCGGCTGTTTCGATGCTCCATTTACGGTCATCTGTTGCATCTGTGGTTATTTTTGTCGCATCGTCCGCAGTGGGATGAAGGTGAATTGTATTCCAGCCTAGGTCGCAGGCGCTGAGTAGTTTGAACACGCCGGTTGTTAAGGCCACATCATTTGCGGTATAGGTGTTGTCGCCATTGGAAACGAGTTTTACAGCTTTATCCCGGAATGTTTCGGATTGTTCGTTGTCCGGAGTGGCTGTGCCTACCATGTAGAGGGCAGAATAATGTATTTCGCTGTCCTGATATGGTAGCTTTTCCACCGTCAAGGTCAAGGTGTTCAAGTCGCATGTCAATTTGTAATTACCGGCCTCCGCTAATTTGAATTTATGGTCGTTTGTGGTGCTGCCTCCTTCATTCTTTACTTCAAAAGCTGCTTTCAATGTAGCTTGAGAATCTTGAATGGTTGAAGTTTCTCCGGCTGCATTGATTAATTGGATGTGGTTGCTCCAACCGAATTCACGTACCGTCAGGAATTTAAATTCAGCATCCGCCTTCATATAACCATAATAAGTATAGACATGGCCTTTTTTGTCCATCATGGGCGCATCGTTCGTACTCCAACCGCCAAAAGTCGCATCGCCTATTACGAAGAGGTCTAGACCGCATTCTTCGTTTTTGACGAATGAGATACTGGAGGTCGACAAATCGACGGTGAGCGTGTAATAACCGGCTTCCGGTACACTCCACTTGCGGTCATCGGTGGCATCACGGCTCACTTTTCCGGAGTCGGTAGCATCGCGGAAGAAGGAATACTCGTTGGCAAGTCCAAGGAATTGATTTACGGTCAGTTTGAAATCACCTGCCGATAAAAAGGTTTCGCCCACATAGAGGGAGTTGCCTTGGTTTTCCAAACGAATGCCTTTTTCTACATTCCATTCGCCAGGAGCCGCACCTCCCACAAGGTAAAGAGCCTGGTATCGCAAAGGTTGCTCGTCACCGTTGTCTTTTTTCTCTGCCTTGATGGTCAGGTTTTGCAAGTCGCAGGTGATTTTATACCATCCGCTTTCTTGCATCATGAATTGGTAGTCTCCGTTTCCATCTTTGGTCAATGTGCCATTGGTGCCTACAGTCAGGTAACCGGTGGCACCTGCACCGTTGTAATACTGACCTCCCCAAGTGGGTGTTTCCATAAATTTGAAATTCTTATCGGCTGTGAAGTAGGCGGTACAAGAAAATACATCGTTACCCTCTGCATACATTAAAGGAGCGTTTTCTCCATTCCAGTTGCACACATTCGATCCAACACCATCGCCAATGGCATTGCCCACAATGTACAGATTATCTACTGCAGATAAAGAAAGCGTACTGCCCAGGAAAATGGCAGTTAGAAAAGAAAATAAACTCTTTTTCATGATAACATGTTTTTTTATTGATAGTTTGAAATTGTTGTTTCCGTTTCGTATTGACAAAATTATGTACGAGGTATACGAAATGCAAATATATATAGAGAAAATATAGATGATATAAATGTGAAATGACTTGTTTTCCTTTGTGTTACGTAAATATGATTCGGCTGAAAAAGTAGATGGAAATATCCGGGAAATACGGTTGTTTTTCTATATTTCACGTATTTTGGCATGTGCGCAAACAATTGTAAGAATGTTGCGGATATTTGGATATGGGAAAAAGGTTATGTCATTCATTTTTTTTAGGTAAGATACCATTCGGCTTTTGTTTGGGCTGCTATGTGGAATGTTTCTTGTGGGTTTCATGAACTTTTGGACAGGGCTCCTCCGCATCAAGAAGATACACTTCCTATTTTCATTACATAGTTTTCAAATTCATCACGAGGTACAGCCGACTTGTTTCGGACTCGGGTGCGGTAGTTGTAAATGGTGGTAGCCGAATAACGAAGGAAAGCCGCTATTTTTGAACTGTCGCTAATGCCAAGGCGCATGAGAGCGAATATGCGTAGCTCGGTATTGAGCAAATCGTTCGTCTTCAGATTGAAACGCTCATCGGGCAAGAGCAAGGCATTGAATTCTTCAACAAAATGAGGGTAGAGATGTAAGAAAATGTGGTCGAAGGTAGCATACAATTCTTTCACCTCGTTTTCTATCATGTCCTTCGATTTCAATGTTCGGCATAAGCCTTCGAAGTCGCGTTCTAAGGCTTTTCTGTTTAACGAATGTTGGTATTTCTCTAATTTGTCGATGTACATGGAACATATGTCGAGAAATTGGCTGATGTATGTTTCTTTCAGTAAATTTGCTTCCGACAGGGCCCTGTTTGTGCTTTGCAGAGTTTTGTTCAGGTCGTGGAGTTGCTTGTTGGCGGCTGAAAGTGAACACTGGAAACGATTCAACCTTTTCAACTGAATGTAGACATAGACGACCGCCAACACAAGGAAGAATGAGAGTACCCCTACGCAAACCAACAGATAGAACCTGCGTTGGCTTTGTGAAAAGATTTTTTCTCGAAACGACTGCTCGATAATGGGGAAAACTTGTGATACCTCCATGGTCCGCATACGCGCGTTGGAAAACACGGCATCCGCCATAGACTGCTGTACGTAGCGATAGGCGCGTTCCACATGGCCCGTCTTGTAAAAGGCCATGCCGAGCGAACGCAGTGATGCGTTTTCCTTGATGACATTCTTTATGTCGCCTATGGCGGAAATGGCATAGTATTTTTTCTGCCCGTCGTAGTCGTTCTCCATGCGGTAGGTTTCGCCAATGGCAAAAGCCAACATGGCTCGCCAATGGGTGTCTTCCGTTTCTTTTTCAAACATGGGAAGCAGTACATCTCGGGCTTCACGGGTCTTGCCTTGTTCTGTAAGAGTTTCCGAATAAACTATTTTGTAGTTGTTAGAGGCGGGGTCAAGGTTGGCAAGTAACGAATCCCGATATTGACGGTATTTGGTCTTGCTCATTGGTGTGGCCGGATAAAAAGCGAAAAGTTGTTTATAGACATCGTAATAAACAATCCTCAGTGAGGTTGGCAAAGTGGCCGGGTTTATTGAATCCAACAATTGCTCGGCATCCAAATACAGGCCTCCTACCGAATACAAGGATGCCAGCTTTATCATGCTCTCGTCCTTCCATTGCCGGTTATTGGTCTGTTCTGCCAAATCGAGGTTTTCCTGCATGAGTAAAATGGCGGAATCGGGCTTGAATTGCAGGTATTCTTCGTACAATTTCGTATTGGTCGCATAGCGAATGTCGGCAGATATGTCGTTCATGGTGAGTATCTGCTCCAAAGCGGCAATATGCTCTTCCTTCTGTTTTACATATGTATCCTTTTTATCAATGGTTTGGTCGAGTTCTTGTAATATGGAGTCTAATTCCATGTTTGGCTTGCAATACATGGAAAAATGCACGGAGGAAAAACAGCATACAAGTATTAAAAGTAGCGTTTTCTGTCGGTGTAACATGACAAGAGTGTTTGGGTTTCTCGTGCAAAGATAGCGAAAGGTGAGTGCAGAAGCAAGCGAAAACGCAGTTTTCAGCTTGAATACATGCAGAGTCATCTTCCGTTTTATGTGAAGATAGCGAAAGTTGAAAGTAAAAAAAGAAAACTTTTTTTGATATTTTCTGTCGATACACTTCCAGTCTTGTCAAGGGGCCAATGTGGGTTGAAAACAGAGCGTGGCAGAAGAACAGGTTTGGTTACAAACATACGAATGGACCAACGAATTCATATTCTCGTTCGTTGGCCCATTCGTATGCCTTGTTTTGTCTGCCTGCTATTCAGTCTACTTCCCTATGATAACCCGTTGTACGAATTGTTTTTCTCCAACGTCAATTTTTAGGAGATAAATGCCTTTTGGCACATGGTTGCCGAGTACGAAATCATTTCCTGCGTTGTTGATGGTTTCCACTTGCAGTCCATCCATGCCAATAAGCTGTGCGGAGAGTGCCGATAAATTATCTTGCATGATAACTCGGATACCATCGGGAGTTGACAACACGAGCAGTTTGTCTTCATCGGTCGGCTGTACCTTGCTGCTTTCCGGTACAAACTGTGCTTCTATAGTTTCAAGGAAGGTGTTGACCTTGATGATATAACGTCCTTGTTTGTCTTCATCTATCATCCATTTCGTGTCGTCACCACCTTCTCTTATATGCGTTGATTCCAGCAGGGGTTCATTTGCATTGTAAGGATGCAGACTATAGGGACCCCAATCCAATTGTCCCACAATTTTGAACAGGTTGCTTTCCACGTGTTCCGGATAAATCCTCAGTTCGCCATCGAAGATGAACAAGTCGGGATTTGCCGGGTCTTTTTCGAACGGGACAGCATTCAATATCTCCCAACCGGATGCCACAGCACCACCCACTATGTAGAGCATGTCTTGCGATTTGTGTATGGCTGCATCGACTTCTTTTCCAAATACATCTATGTGTATTTTGTAGGTTGGATCATCCACAAGGACGGTCCAGCCGGGCAGGGAGTTGTCGTTAGTGAACACAAATTGTGTGTTGCCGGTGATGTCTACGGCCTCTTCGTAAGGTATGAGATATTGTGTGTCCTCACCGGGAGTTTCCGTGGTAGAGAACTTTATGTCGCCTCGCAACAGTTCGCCTCCATAGAAAAACGTCCCTTGATTAGGTAAAGCGGAAAGTTTGACCGTGCCGCCGGGGATAGCCGACCCTGTTGCCCATAACTCGGAAGGGATTCCTTCGCCTGTTTCCTCGGTGACACACATGGTCAGTTTTTTCAAGTCAATCGTCACTTTGAATACACCGCTGAACGGCATGACGAATTTATAATCGGGGTTATTATTGTCATAATTCTGGATGTATCTTATCTTATGCTCTTTACCTATTTCCACCTGTTCGTTTTCGGTGGTGGCGTTGAAACTGGGGTTCCATGTGCCCAATGCGTTTATGAACTTGAAGTCGCTTGCCTTCAAAACCCCTGTCCATGAGAAAACGGCGCTTTCTTCATCTGACGAGACAAGCGTCATGGCTTCCGCCTTGTCGTTCGACCAGCCGTTGGGGGCGGCACCGCCAATCAGATACACTTGAGAATAGTCTTGTGCCGACAGGCCAACAAATCCCAAGGCACATAACAAGAATGATAATAATTGTTTCATGTTGTTATTCATCTAAAAAGTTACATAATTATTTTTTCTGTCTCATGTTTTCCGTCGTAAGTGAGACCGAGTGTGTATACGCCTTCCGGTAATTCGGAGGGCAAGTAGAACGATATGTTTTGTACGTTTTCATGACGGACAGACGCGACCGTTTTACCTGTCAGGTCGAAAACTTTCAACCGAACCTCATTGCAAGTCTTGGAAAAACTTACCTGCAAATGGCGTTCTTCTCTGGACCAGTACAAGGAGGCTTTGTTGCCCTTTTCGGATGTTTCGGGCAATGCGCTCGTTTGGCTGAAGCCAACGACAATTTCGGTTTTTTCGCTGCACGATGTTGTCGGAATTTGTATCCGGACTGTGCGTGTGTCGGCATTGTATATCCAGGTGCTTGCTTCCGCATAGTCTGATTCGCTGTATGGCAGCCCGTTAACGGTAACCGTTCCCGGACGGTTCACTGCCAGCAGGACAATTTCGTAGGCACGCTCTTTGGGCATACCTTCAAACTGCCCTTCGGTCGGATAAATGGTGTATGTTCCTTCGTTTCCTGTCACTTCCTGGGTGACACGCGTGAATGTATATGCACCGTTTTCGTAATTGTCGTTGTCGTTTTCATCTTCATAATAGTTCAATTCGCCTTGTGTTCCCGGAGCAAACCGCAGAATGAGTGTGTCGGGGCGTGTTTTCAGATGCGACACTTTCGGAAAATGGGGAATGATGGCCCCTTCCCGGTAATAGTGCGGGATGTCGCTTTGCGTGAACGTGCGTGTGTGGGTACGTCCGCCTTCGAGCACTTCACCTGAGGTAACTTCGTACCATTTCCCTTCGGGTAGCCAAATGTGCTTGATGCTGTTGCCGTTTGCATCGGAGCGTGTCACAATGGGAGCGGCCAGAATATCTTCGCCAAACATGTATTCTTCGCCATGCTTGTAGGCTTCGTTAACATCGGGCCAGTCGTAATACAACGGGCGGCAAATGGAAATGCCGGTGTCGTAGGCAATGCGGGCTTGCGTATAAATATAAGGTACCATGGCATAACGCAGTTCTATCGCTTCTTTCATCAAAGGAAAGTTCGGATACTTCCACATGCGCCGTTCCACATTGGGGTTGTTCGAACTGTGGGTGCGCACGATGGGTGAAAAAACGGCATATTGTATCCAGCGCAGGAAACGTTCCGGGTCGTTGTCGTTGTCCGCTTGGTAGTGTCCGCCTATGTCGTGGCTCCAATAACCGTAGCCCACGTTTGAGGCGGTTGCAGTAAAGTAGGGTTGGAAAGCCAGCGTGGGGAAGTTGCTGTTCGAGTCGCCGGAAAATCCTATTTGGTAACGGTGGCTGCCCAAACCGCCCCAACGGTGGAATATGATGGGACGTGCTTTCTTTTGCAGCTTCATGTCGTTGTAGAATACGTAGTTGCACCAGAATGTGTTGCTTAGTTTGTCTTCGTTAGGTGCAAGCAGCCATTGTTGCCAGTCAAGCCACCAGAAGTCCACCCCGATGTTTTCGTGCGGGCGTAAAATATTTTCAAAAAATGCTTCGTAAAAATCTTCGTTTTCCAGATTCCACTTGATAGTGTTTCTGTTTCCCTTGTCAATGATGCTGTCGGCTGTCATGTCCATGCCGCGTGACTCCAGGTCGGCATACAATTTGTCATAGTTGTCCTCGTAGTCGGCTATCCCGTAGGCTGGATGCAGATTGAGCGTGGCTTTCAAGTGTCTTTCGTCCAGCCAGTCGAGCAGTCCTTTGGGGTCGGGAATCAGGTTCTTGTTCCAACTCCATCCGGTCCATCCCCCAATGCCACCATCGAGATCCGGGTTTGAGTGGTGCCAGTCCATGTCAATGACCATGACATCCTGAGGAAGTCCGTTGGCTTGCATTTCGTTGACCAGGTTCTGGAAATCCTCAGAGGTGTACCTTTCATATTTGGAATACCAGTAACCGAAAGCATACATGGGAGGCATAGGAATCCGGCCTGCTATTTTTGCATAGTCGCCCAATGCTTTTTTATAGTTGTGTCCGTATCCCATGAAATACCAGTCCATGGCGGCAGGGTCTTTCCGTTGGCTGACCCAATCCATGCCGCTTTCGCGTTCATCGAACATCAGACTGATGCTTCCATCTCCGCGAGGGTGTGTCTCATCGATGACATACCAGCCCGCACGAGACAGTAGTCCATCTTCCATTTCAGCCAACTTGTTGTCGCCGTTCGATCCGTCAAGAGTACGTGTAGTACCTTTCAGGTTGAGCGGGTCTTTCTTCCACGGATACCAGGTGATTGTGCGTCCGTCCATTTCAAAGGTGATTTTCAGGTTTTGCGAACTGGGCGGGTTGAATGTGCCGGGGAAACTCCCTATGCGGTATTGCAGCGTGAGCTTGTCGGTCTTGATGTATAGGAATCCGTCTTTTTCTTCTTTTGTATAATGAGGAACAGGCAGTTTGCGGTTGATTACGGTGAACGAAGCACGGTCTTCAAACTGTTGCTTGTCGCTCCATTCGATGCGGATCATTTCTGGCGTGAGCACGGTGAAACGCATGTCACCGGAAACAACAATCGCATTCGGATCTGCCACCGGATCGTTTTGGGCAGATAGGAATGGTGAGGATAGAATCCCAAATAAAAACACAAATAGTAAATTTTTCTTCATAAATTTAAGATAGTTGATATAGATTGATGAATAGAGTGATTTGTGCGTTCCGATTGGCAAGGACTGGTGAAACAAAGGAAAGATGGGTACCTTTTTTTCATGCTGCTTGCATGTTGTGTCGCTAAAATTCTACTTTTACAAAGTTATTCGTATTTTTTGTAATCGGGAAATCGGATATAGATGAAATATAGATGGTTGAAGTGTTTAAATTTCTGATAATCTTGCGTATATGGATTTTTCGGAAACTTTAAAAAGTAGATGGGATAGGATGTTGTGCCGGGTGGACCGATGCCAAAAAGACGCAGAAAAGGGGAAGACAGAGACCTTCAGGTTGTATAAACCGGCTTCCGTTTCCCCTTTTTCGGTTGTTTGACTTTCTGCCTGTTCCGTGTTTCTTACAGACTGAATGCCCGTTTCACTTCATCGACCATGTCGGTTTTTTCCCAGGTAAACAGTTCGACGGTTTGTGTGAATTCCTGGCCGTTGCCGTCGCGGAAGGTTTTGGTGACGGTGCGCGGTGTACGTCCCACATGACCGTAGGAGGCTGTTTCTTCATATATGGGCTGGCGCAGCTTGAGCCGTTCCTCAATGGCTTTCGGGCGCATGTCGAAGATGGTGGCTATGCGTTCGGCAATTTCGCCGTCGGTCATGTTCACCTTGGCTGTGCCGTAGGTGTTTACGTACAGGTTCATGGGCCGTGCCACTCCGATGGCATAGGCCACTTGCACCAGCACTTCGTCGGCCAGCCCGGCGGCTACCATGTTCTTGGCAATGTGGCGTGCGGCATAGGCGGCCGAACGGTCTACTTTCGAGGGGTCTTTGCCCGAAAAAGCACCTCCGCCGTGTGCCCCTTTACCACCGTAGGTGTCGACAATTATTTTCCGGCCCGTCAGCCCGGTGTCGCCGTGGGGGCCTCCTATCACGAATTTGCCGGTCGGGTTCACGTGCAGCGTGTAGTCGCCCTTGAACAGGTCGGCAAACTGCTGGGCCTGTGCTTTTACGCGTGGAATGAGGATGTTTTGCACATCTTCACGTATTTTTTCCAGCATTTCGCGGTCGGCTTCTTCCTGCGATTTTCCTTCGGAAGGCAGAATGAATTCGTCGTGCTGGGTGGAGATGACGATGGTGTTGACCCGAACCGGGCGGTTGTGGTCGTCATACTCGATGGTGACTTGCGATTTGGCATCGGGACGCAGGTAAGTCATAAACTTGCCTTCGCGGCGGATGACGGCCAGTTCCTTCACCAGTGCGTGCGACAGGTCGAGGGCGATGGGCAACAAGGTTTTCGATTCGTTCGTGGCATAGCCGAACATCATACCCTGGTCGCCGGCTCCCTGTTCCATGGGGTCGGTGCGTTCCACGCCGCGGTTGATGTCGCCCGACTGTTCGTGGATGGCCGAGAATATGCCGCAGGCCCGGCCGTCGAACATGTATTCGCTTTTTGTGTAGCCTATGCGGTTGATTACCCTGCGGGCTACAGACTGTACATCGACGTAGGCGTTTGACTTCACTTCGCCGGCCAACACTACCTGGCCTGTGGTAACGAGCGTTTCGCAGGCCACTTTCGAGCTGGGGTCAAGGGCGAGGAAATTGTCGAGCAGTGCGTCCGATATCTGGTCGGCCACTTTGTCGGGGTGCCCTTCGGACACCGATTCGGAAGAAAATAAATATCCCATAATAATTCTAATAAATAAAAGAAGTTAGACTTATGACGGGAAAGGGTTTGGAGGACTTTTTTCGTGAGAAGCAGAAAAAGATAATCGCCATTTAGCATTTTTTTCTGTGGTTGCAAGCAGTCCAAATCTTTCCACATGTTGATTTTCGGCTGCAAAGTTATGCAAATTAATTGAAAAATGAAAACGGGTGCATGGCATGGAACGTTGAAAATGGCAAACGGTGTGCGGAAGACTATGTTTACAGATGCGGCAAATCTTCTTTTTGGGCAAGGTTGTTGGGCTCTGTGTCTTGTCGTAACCGTAAGGGCGCGACGTTGGTCGCTGGCTGCGTGCTGTGTTTTTGCAGCAGTTGCTCACGCCCCAACTCCTCCAAAGGAGGGGCTCAGCCTCCCCTTTAGGGGGGGAGATTGGAGGGGGCTTCAGGCAAGCCCCAACGGGGCGCAAGCTTGCTGAAAAAGTAACTATAGTCAGTTGTCAAACTTCCTATAGTTAGTTGTTCAACTTCCTATAGTTAGTTGTTCAACGTGCTATAGTTAGTTGCCCAACGTACTATAGTTGGTTTTTCCGTTTGGTTGGGCAGACAACGTTTTGAACGTCAGTGCAAAGCGGATGCAAATGGACGACTGTTAAAAAAGGTGCTATAGGAAGTTGGGAAAGATGCTATAGGAAGTTTCTCATTCCGCTTGCAGGAAGTGTTGGAAAAAAGGCAGGCGAAAGCAACCGGGAAAACGCATGAAGCGGTCGTACAAAGATAGTGAAAGTAGAAAGCAGAAGCAAGTGAAAACCGTGTTTTCAACTTGATTATGTTGAGACACATCCTATTTTATTCAAAGATAGTGAAAGTCGAGAGCAAAAAATCAAATTTATTTGATTTTTTTTGCCGAGCGCATCCTATTTTATTCAAAGATAGTGAAAGTCGAGAATAGAAAATAATTTATTTGAATTTTCTGCCGAGCATTAAGTCCACACAAGGGCAGAAGTGCAAAAAGACCATAAATGATTATCCGCTGAATAGTTACATAGTTGCAGGGGATAAGCAAAAAATCCAAGAATATTTTATAATTTTGCGCCCTCTTTTTGCGGGCCCCGCGTACGGGTGGTATAGGGTTGGCCTGCAAGTTTGTATGAACGGGAAAAGGGATATTTGTAGAACCTCATGGAGCATAAAAACAAATCGTTGCTGGACACAGGAAAATTCATAGCCGAGTATTCCTCGCACATGATGGGGTGCGGGGTGCATACTTCGAGGGTCATTCGCAGTGCCAAGCGGATAGGAGAGGCCTTCGGCTATGTGGTGAAGATAAGTGTGCTGCAGAAAAGTATTATCCTGACATTGCAGGATGCCGAATCGAAAGAACGTTACAACGAAGTGGTGGAGATACCCGCGCTTCCTATCAGTTTCGAACATAATGCCGAACTAAGCGCATTGAGTTGGGAAACGTATGACGAGCATTTGTCGTTGGAGGAGGTGAAGGAACGCTACCGGAAAATAGTGGAGGCTCCGGCCATTCATCCGCTTTTTGTGCTCATTCTGGCGGCCTTGGCCAACGCCTCTTTCTGTGCGCTGTTCGGGGGTGACTGGTGTTCGCGGGGCATTGTGTTTTCATCGACCCTGGCGGGCATGTTCCTGAAACAGCAAATGGCGGCCGCCCACATCAACCATTACATAGTTTTCGCCTTGTCGGCTTTTGTGGCGTCGTTGTGTGCCTCCATTTCGCTGATATTCGACACGACGGCCGAAATAGCTCTTACTACGAGTGTGCTGTATCTGGTTCCGGGTGTGCCGCTCATCAACGGGGTCATTGACATTCTCGAAGGTCACACGCTCAACGGTTTTGCGCGTCTGGCGCAGGCGGCGTTGCTCATTGTGTGCATTGCCGTGGGTCTTTCGTTTACATTGATGTTGGTAAAAGACAATTTGTTATGATAGCAGTAGATATTTTGTCGGATGCATTTTTTGCCGCCTTGGCCGGCATTGGTTTCGGTGCCATATCGGACCCTCCGTTGCGTGCTTTCCCCTACATTGCCCTGTTGGCGGCGGTGGGTCATGCCACCCGCTTTTGCCTGATGACGTTTTTCGGGGTGGACATTGCCATGGGCTCGTTGGCCGCTTCGGTGATTATCGGGTTCGGCAGCATCTGGCTCGGCAAGAATGCCCGTTCGCCGATGACGGTGCTTTATATTCCGGCACTGTTGCCCATGATTCCCGGTAAGTTTGCATACAACATGGTGTTTTCGCAAATCATGTTTTTGCAGACCATGAACAACCCGCAGGAGCGGACTTTGTATATGGACATGTTCTTCTCGAACTGTATGGTTACCTGCAGCGTTATTTTCATGCTTGCCGTGGGAGCTACGTTGCCTATGTTTATTTTTCCCAAACGCGCTCATTCCATAACCAGAAAAAAGAAAGGATAGGGTTTTATGAATACATTTTGGAAAACGATAGCCGATTACAATGCCGCAACGTGGCTTTATCAGGCCGTAATCATTCTTGTGGGGATTGTGCTGACCGTGTTGCTGGCGAAGCGTCCGGGCAAACGTACGGGGCTGGCCATGAAGATATTCCTGATAGCGACTTATCTGTGGATTTCGGTGGTGTATTACTATATATATTGTGCCGAGCGGAGTTATAACAGTGTCATGGCCATATTTTGGGCAGTGCTGGCTTGTGCGTGGGTGTGGGATGCCGTGACGGGTTACACGCAGTTCGAGTATAACCGGAAACATGCCTTGTTGGCCTATGTTTTGCTGTTCATGCCTTTTGTCTATCCGCTCATGTCGCTTTACCGGGGCCTGCATTTCCCGGAAATGACTTCACCGCTGATACCTTCGTCGGTCGTCACGTTTACCATCGGATTGCTGCTGTTGTTTTGCCGGAAGGCCAACATTTTCATTATCCTGCTGCTGTGCCACTGGGCGTTGATTGGTCTGTCGAAGACTTACTTTTTCGGCATACCCGAAGATTTTCTTGTGGCTGCCGCTTCCGTGCCGGCCATTTACCTGTTTTTCCGTGAGTATTTTCTTACTAACCTGCACAAGGATACGAAGCCGAAAGCGCGTTACATTAACTGGCTGTTGGCCTTGCTGTGTGTGGGCATTGGCTTGCTGTTGCTGGGCACCATGTTCTACGAATTGTTTATGGATGCATAGATGTGCGACTTGCCGGCCGTCAGGCTCAGGCAGAACCAATTGCTTTAGAGGCTGTCTCAAAATAGAATTGCAAAAGTAAAAATCTTATAGATTAAAACTTAGAAGTAAAAAATCTCCTGCTTTAGCCCTTGTTTATTGCAATTATAGGACCAAAAGCAGGAGATTTTTATGTTGTAGCTTATATAT
>CASEAJ010000003.1 GCA_949285425.1 uncultured Porphyromonadaceae bacterium | reverse complement strand
CGCCACATGTGGGTATAACCGCCCAAATGTGGCGCAAACTGCATCCTGAAATCAAAGGAAATACCTGTGATTATGTTTCTGTCAAGAGTAGAAACAATGGATTGCTGAGTTTCTCTCGTAAAAGTCCTTATGGTAATGTATGAGGGGGTGAACTGATAAATTCTTGCCGGTTTTTACAGATTTTTACAGGCGTGATAATTTTTTTAAAGTCGAAAGGCCCGTTATTGACGTATTCTACTTTAAGGATGCAAATGGCTTTACCACGACTGGTGACAAGTGAGAAATAGAATGACTTGTCATCAATTCGAATACATCTTCCTCTGTATTTTGCATACTGATCCCTAATAAGTTGTTCAACGTATTTTTCTGCTTTCTTCATTTCATTGCTGTTTATCACATTTGCATAATTAAGTGTTGCCATTGCACCTTCTTTTTGAACCCTGTTTCTAATGTCCATTTCTTCGGAATAGCTGGATGAAAATGTAGAAGCGATATCTCCGGCAAGAGCGAGGGTGAGCTGTGTTGTTAAAAGTTCGCTTTTTAGTTCCTTCGTTTTTCCATTAAGTATCATCTCAACACATTGTTTAGTCAATGAGTCTTCGGAAGCGATATTGTATGCATTGTTTTTGTAATCGTTCCAACATGTTAAATTTTCAGCAAGTTCGATTTCTTCTTTCATGTCATATTCAAGACACTGGATTCTTATTAAATCGCCTTGCAAGTTATACATACCCCAAATCCAATCATAATCACTTGTATGAGGAACAGGAAAGTCCTTCCTTATGAAAGCATATTCAGGATGGCTGTCAAATACGTAATACGATATGTTTAAGGGATATGATTTTTGCACATATCGAGCGTAATTGATTTTGGAATTGCTCCCATCGCTGACCCATTCAAATCCTTTAACGAGCTTCTTTCTGTCTTTTACATAAATATAGTCCCATTCTTTCTGATTAAATGGCTCTTTTTTTGTAAATTCTAAAAGTGGAATTTTATAATCAATAGAATAATATGCATGCTTATTAGAAAAATATGGAATTAAGTAAATTAATCCAGCAAAGACTGAAACATCGAAATCGAAATCAAGTGTACGTCTAAGGAATGGGGGTTGAAGGCTGTCTTTATTAAAACATAAACTTTTTTCCCCTGTTAATATGTTTTCATCTTCATTATAATGTGGAATCTCTTCAAAATTATACACTAAATCTTCCTTTGGTTGTTGTATGATTTTTTGCATTTTTTCTATAAGTGCATTTGAAGCTTCCCGAATATATCTTTTCTTTATACGGAAATATGATTGCTTACGGAGCAAATCTTTTAAGTGTGTATATAACGGATTTTCCTTGTCGCATCCTTGATTTACAAAGTCTTGAAGTGATAGAATATCTTTTCTTATGTATGCGGTGTCTACCTTGTACATAGTAATATGTTTGAAAGAAGGCATATCAAACTCTGTTTGGGTTTCACTGTCTTGCGAAAAAGCAGGAAACAGGCCGCAAATGAACAATACAATTACAGGAATCACCGTAGATAAAAAATTCCATTTAGCATTAGGCGTTTTATTGCCATGGTCATTCACGCTATCCGTTGTCCCCGATTCTTCTATATTCAAATCTCTTGAGTTTGCACTTAGAAATCTGGCTATTTGACTATTCGTACGCTGAAATGCAGTGTTGTTGGAATCATTGTCGTTTTCAACAAGCATGGATATATAATCATGCTCAAAATTCTTGCGATATAAGTCTATGAATTCATGAGAGTCAAAACTGCCTATGGCTTGATTCCGTTGAGCTAATAGGGTTATGATTTTTTCAGCTTGATTTTGGTTTATCATACTTTGGTTAGGTGAGTTCTGTCGGTTTAATTTATCCTCTTGTATCAGACAGCCGAACTCTTTATCTGTCCAATCCGTGAGCTTTGAATTTTCAAAATTAATAAAAATAAATTTATTAATTAAATTTTTATGGTGATTTAACGCTGTCATAAAGCATTCAAGCATTGCCATTTTGCAACACTGGCCTGTCCATTCTTCGAAACATGCCTTTCCATTCTTCGACACATACTTATTCATTCTTAAAACTACGGTGCGGTTTTTAAAAACTACGCTTTGGTTTTTATAAACTGCACTGTAGTTTTTACAAACTGCGCTTTAGTTTTAAGAATATATCGGCATAGATGGAACTTTATATGGGCAAAGGCGGAAGAATGGACAGTCGTGTTTCAAGAAATGGATGGCGGCTTGTTGTACCACTTCACCGTTAAGGCTCACTAATCACGGCACACTAATCGTTGATTCCCGATATTTTTTGTAGTTTTGTACTTTCTAATTCTTTTAGCGGACTGTTTTATGAAAATTCAATTGACGAAAGAGCACATGCAGAACCTGTTCAAATTCGGGTTGTTTGCCTGTGTGGTCATCATTATCATTCAGTTGTTTCCCACTCACGATTCGTTTAATTACAAATATGAGATGGGCAAGCCGTGGACACATGAGCTGATTACGGCTTCTTTTGACTTCCCCATATATAAAAGTGAAGAGCAGTTGGAGCATGACCGGCAAGAGGTGATGAAAGGCTTTGTGCCCTATTACCAGATAGACACGGCTGCGGCTACGGTGAATTACGAACGTTTCGTGTCGGACTTCCAGCGTCGGAACGGCTATCAGCCGATATTGAAGAACGAGATAAGACAGCGCTTCTCCGAAATATATGCAACGGGAATCATGTCGGCAGAAGACCGCGCAGCTTTGCAGGCAGGCGGAACGGAGCAGGTGTATTGCATATATCCCGACCGCATGACGCGTTCGATGCCGGTGAGCGCATTCTTGACTCCTAAAGCGGCTTATGAACAGATGTTGAGCTCGGGTACGAGGGCCGACAAGAACCTGTTGGGCTCTTATAATCTGAACCTGTATGTCGTTGAAAATGTGACGTATGATTCGCTGGCATCATCCGTGTCGGAGGCGGAATTGCTGAAGAGCGTGTCGCTTACCATGGGGGTGGTGCAGGCCGGTGAACGTATCATTGACCGGGGTGAAATAGTGACACCGGAGATTTTTGCCGTACTGAACTCGTTGAAGATGCAATATGAAAAGCAAAGCAGCAGCGTGCAGCAGCAGGTCATTGCCACGGTGGGTAAAGTGGTGGTGGTGTTCGGCTTCATGATGTTGCTGTTCGCCTATTTCTATCTTTTCCGGCCGAGGATATACAGAAATTACGGCAACCTGTTGCTGGTATTGTTGCTGGTGCTCATCATAGTGATACTGGCATCGTTTGCCATTCGTTTCCAAAGCGGCGTGATAAACTACTACATGGTTCCCTATGCGATGCTTCCCATCATCATACGGGTGTTTTTCGATTCGCGTACCGCTCTTTTCGTGCACATGGTTACTTCGGTCATCATATCGTTCATGGTGGATGACCCGTTCCTGTTCCTGGTGCTGCAGATTGCGGTCGGCATGTTGGCTGTGAGCAGCCTGAAAGACCTGGCCCAGCGTTCGCAGCTGGCCCAGACGGCTTTGTATATTTTCCTGTGCTATACGGTGGGCTATTTGGCTTTCAGCCTGATGGAGGAAAGCGATTTGGCCCGGATAAACTGGGTGCCGGTCATTTATTTTGCCATCAGCAGCATGTTCCTGCTTTTTGCATACATTCTCATTTATCTGTTCGAAAAACTGTTCGGACTGATATCCAGCGTGACTTTGGTTGAGCTGACCAACATAAACAGCGAATTGATGATTAAATTTGCCGAAACGGCTCCGGGCACGTTCCAGCATTCGCTTCAGGTTTCCAACATAGCCACCGAAGCGGCCAAGAAAATCGGAGCCAACAGCCTGCTGGTGCGTACAGGGGCTTTGTATCATGACATAGGTAAAATGAAAACGCCCGGTTTCTATACGGAAAACCAGCTTGGAGGGAAGAACCCGCTGTTGGAAAAAGACTTTGAGGCCGCAGCCCGCATTGTCATCGACCATGTGCCGAACGGCATTCAGATGGCGAAAAAATATCATTTGCCTGAGCAGATTATCAATTTCATCGGTACGCATCACGGCCAGAGCAAGGCGAAGTATTTTTACAATTCGTTTATCAATGCCCATCCGGGGGTAAAGCCCAACGAGGCGGCGTTTACTTATCCGGGACCCTTGCCCAACAGCAAGGAAACGGCCATACTCATGATGGCGGATGCGGTTGAGGCGCGTTCCCGCAGCTTGAAGGAATACACGGAAAAAAACATCGGCGACATGGTGGAGGACATGATTGATGCACAGATAGCCGATGGACAGTTCAAGGATGCGCCCATTACGTTTCAGGATGTGGAAATGGTGAAGACGGTGTTCAAGGAAAAACTGATAAACATATACCACACCCGCATTGCCTATCCGAAGGCGAACGAAACGGCCGAGACACCGGTGGCAGTGCCTGAAACAACCGGAGGTGAACGCAAGGAGTGAGTGAAGAGTTTGGTTGCTACACGAAAAAAAGTTTTTTTACAGATGAAAGAGTATTTGCAGGACAAGATATTTCAGATTATTTCGGAAACGGCCGATGAACATGGATTGGAGTGCTACGTGATAGGAGGCTATGTGCGCGATTTGTTCCTATACCGTCAGTCGAAAGACATAGATGTGGTTGTGGTGGGCAGTGGCATAGCAATGGCCGAATACGTGGCCGCCAAACTGGGGAAGAAGGCGACCCTGGCCGTGTTCAAGAACTTCGGGACGGCACAAGTCAAGACCAAGGAAGTGGAAGTGGAGTTCGTAGGTGCACGGCGCGAGTCGTACCAACGTGACTCGCGCAAGCCTATAGTAGAGGATGGCACGCTTGAAGATGACCAGAACCGTCGCGACTTTACCATTAATGCACTGGCACTTTGTTTGAATAAAGACCGTTTCGGCGAATTGGTCGACCCGTTCAACGGACTGACCGATTTGGAAAACCTGGTCATACGTACTCCGCTGAATCCCGACATTACTTTTTCGGATGACCCGCTCCGTATGATGCGGGGCATTCGTTTCGCTTCGCAGCTGGGCTTTTTCCTCGAGTCGAACACGTTCGATGCCATTGTGCGCAACCGTGAGCGCATTGCTATCATTTCACGCGAGCGGATAGCCGACGAACTGAATAAAATCATTCTGTCGCCCCGCCCATCGGTGGGACTGCTGTTGCTGGAAAAAACGGGTCTGCTCAAATTGATATTCCCGGAACTGGAAGCCTTGAAAGGGGTGGAGACGAAAGAGGGTATCGGACATAAGGACAATTTTCTGCACACCTTGCTTGTGCTCGACAACTTGAGTCGGACAAGCGACAACCTGTGGCTGCGCTGGGCGGCCCTTTTGCACGATATCGGCAAGCCTCGTTCCAAACGTTATGACAGGAAGTTGGGTTGGACTTTTCACAACCATGATTTTACGGGTATGAAAATGATTCCCGAGATATTCCGTAAAATGAAGCTTCCGATGAACGAGAAAATGAAATATGTGCAGAAGATGGTGCTTCTGCACATGCGTCCCATTGTGTTGAGCGAGGAGGTGGTGACCGACTCGGCGGTGCGGCGGTTGCTGTTCGATGCCGGAGACGACATAGATGACCTGATGCTGCTGTGCGAGGCTGACATTACGTCGAAAAATGCGGAGAAGGTAAAACGCTACAAGCAGAATTTCCGGATTGTGCGTCAGAAACTCAAGGAAATAGAAGAAAAAGACCGTATCCGCAACTTTCAGCCGCCGGTAAACGGGGATGAAATCATGCGGACGTTTAACTTGCCGGCCTGCTCCATGGTGGGCGAAATAAAGATGAAAATAAAGGATGCCATTTTGGATGGAGTCATTCCGAACGATTATGAGGCGGCTCGGGAATACATGCTGAAAGTGGCTCGGGAAGATTATCAGTTGACACTTAATAATTAGAGACAAATGAAACCTGTTGTATTACCGTTATTGTTGCTTTCTATGGTGGCATGCAATTCAAAAACAGAGAAGATTCATTATCCCCAGGCCCACAAGGACGATGTGTCCGATGATTATTTTGGGGTGGAAGTAAAGGACCCTTACCGTTGGCTCGAAGATGACCGTTCGGAACAGACGGCCCAATGGGTCAAGGAACAGAACGGGATTACGTTTGACTATCTGGACAAGATTCCTTTTCGCCATGCGCTGAAGGAGCGTTTGAACGAGTTGAACAACTATCCGAAATATGGTTCGCCGTTCAAGAAAAACGGCAAGTATTATTTTTTCAAAAACGATGGCTTGCAGCCTCAAAGCATACTTTATGTGCAGGACTCGCTCGAGGCCGAACCCCAGGTGTTGCTCGATCCGAATACGTTGTCGGACGATGGTACGGTTGCTCTTTCTACACTCTCTTTTTCTAAGGATGGTCGTTTCCTGGCCTATTCCATTGCCCGTAGCGGGTCCGACTGGAACGAGATTTTCGTCATGGACCTTGCCACCCGTGAATTGCTGCCCGAGCATCACATTCGCTGGGTGAAATTCTCCGGCATCAGTTGGCACGACGATGGTTTCTTCTATTGTGCTTATGATGAGCCGGAAGCCGGACGTGAACTGTCGGGTAAAAACGAATACCAGAAGGTGTATTATCATAGCATGACGAACCGTTGGCAACGTGACCGGCTGGTGTTTGAAGACCGCGAACACCCGTTGCGCACCTATTCGGTCGGTGTGACCGATGATGGCCGGTATGTCTACCTGTATGAAACGGAAGGGACATCGGGCAATTCTTTGCTGGTAGGCAATCCGAATTTCCACAATCCGGGATTTGCTGAACTGGCTCGCGGTTTCGAGCATGACTATTATGTGGTCGGACATGTGGATGGAAAATTGTTTGTGTGGACGAACTGGGAGGCTCCGAACGGCCGGTTGATGGCGGTGGATATGACTCAGCGTAATCGCAACCGTGAAGCCTGGCAGGAAATTATTCCCGAAACCAAGCATGTGCTGGAGTCGGTAACGCTCATAGGCGGTAAGCTGATGGCTCAATACATGCAGGATGTGGCAAGTCATGCCTATGCATACGACCTTTCCGGCAAGCGTTTGTATGAAGTTCATTTGCCGGGTCTGGGCTCGATAGGTGGATTCAGCAGCAGCAATGACGATTCGGAAGCATTTTATACGTTTACTTCGTTTACTTGTCCGCCGGCCATTTACCGTTTCAATGCCGATGACAATGTGTCGGAATTGTTCCGCCGTTCGGAGGTTGACTTTGTGCCGGATGAATATGTGTCCGAGCAGGTGTTCTATACAAGTAAGGATGGGACAAAGGTTCCCATGTTTCTTACTTATAAGAAAGGATTGACGCGCGATGGTAACAATCCGGTTATGCTCTATGGATATGGAGGATTCAATATCAGTCTGACGCCTTCTTTCACGCCAAACCGTATTCCTTTCTTGGAAAATGGTGGAATTTATGCCATTGCCAATTTGCGTGGAGGAGGCGAGTATGGTGAAGCTTGGCACAAGGCGGGTACAAAAATGGACAAGCAAAACGTGTTTGACGATTTCATTGCTGCGGCCGAGTATCTGATAGAACAGCAGTGGACTTCTCCGTCCCGCCTGGCCATCAATGGCGGCTCCAACGGCGGATTGCTTGTTGGGGCGTGTCTCACCCAGCGTCCGGATTTGTTCGGAGCTGCCGTTCCTGAAGTTGGTGTGCTGGATATGTTGCGTTATCACCGTTTTACCATTGGTTGGGCCTGGGCATCGGACTATGGAACGAGTGAGGACAGCCGTGAAATGTTCGAGTATCTGAAAGCCTATTCTCCTTTGCATAATTTGTATAGAGGCATGAATTATCCACCTACACTGGTGATGACCGCTGATCATGATGACCGTGTTGTTCCGGCACATTCTTTCAAGTTTGCCGCTACCTTGCAGGAAGTGAACGATGGGGAACATCCTACTTTGATACGGATTGATTCGAATGCCGGACATGGTGCCGGACGACCCATTCATAAGGTTATCGATGCACAGACCGATATGTGGTCGTTCGTCATGTTCAATTTGGGAATGGAGCCGGTGTTTGACTAAGCCGGCACCATGCGGATAAAACTCCCAAAAGCAGTCAGGGCCGGTTGCT
>CASEAJ010000002.1 GCA_949285425.1 uncultured Porphyromonadaceae bacterium | reverse complement strand
TCCCCATTCGCCCTCGGCAATATGCTTTTCTTCGTCAAGCGCAAGATTTTGTCCGTCAACCTGCACACTATTAAGCCAAATACCACTCCAATCCACATGTGCATTGATGCAGACCAACGCATACGACGTTCCTTCAGCCGGAACATCAACAAAACTGCATCCTTTGCCCAATTGAATACCTGTACAAGATTCCCATTTCAAGGAAGATGACGATTCCATTTGTCCTTGCCCTTTTTCTTCATCACAGCTTGTAAAGCAAACAAGCAGCAGTATCGGCAATATCAGCCGTAAGAATGTTGTTTTCATAAGCTCTCAGTTTTTGGTAAGTCAAAAATATATTCCATTAATATAAGCGAAAAGTAGGGATATACAAAGTCAATATGTATTTGACTTTATTTTGTGGCAGGTTGCTGCGTAAGCTTAAACGTGTAGAAACAACCAATTTGTGTCGGGTCAACTTCTATCACTCGCTCTTTGCCTGTAGTGTTGGGGGCTATATCCATGTTCAGATACTTGTCCTCGCACACGATTCTTCCCCATTCGCCCTCGGCAATATGTTTTTCTTCGTCAAGCGTAAGATATTGCCCGTCAACCTGCACACTATTAAGCCAAATGCCACCCCAATCCACATGTGCATTAGTGCAGACCAGCGCATACGATGCACCTTCTGCCGGGACATCGATATATCCGTTTCCTATATCAAATTGAACTCCGGCGCAGGGTTCCCACTTCAATACGGACCCCGCATCAGGCTTTTCATCACACCCCGTAAAGCAAACAAGCAGTAAAACCGGCACTATCAGCCGCAAAAATGTTGTTTTCATATTTTTTTAGTTTTTAGATAAATACCTAATTAATACACATCCTGTTAATAATTTGCCTATCTATTCGGTGTTATATTACATAGATATTTCCGGTCATTGATATATGTTGGAGGCATATAATAATAACCATTTAAAGAACCACCCCATCCCATATTCATGTAAAAATTATAGTAGGCAACCCTTTCGGGGAACATTCTATCAAACACAGCGAAAGAGTTAGAACGCATGAACGTCCAAACCTCAAAATACGTTTCCACATCTTCCAAATGATAGCCGGAAATGACCCAAGCATGTCCTTCCCCCTCATTCGAAGTACCTCTCGTATATACAGGCTTATGTTGGTCGCAACTCTCCATAATCGGATTGATGAAATCATCATCATGCAACTGCAAAGAATAGCCCAAATCTTCAAATGTTGATTTTATTTTTTTTATAGTTGTACCTGTTCCATTCAGACCATAACTTGCATCAGCCATCTCTGCTATATCATACAACAAACGCGCAGTTTCGGTAGTAGGAATATGCAGTTCCATTGCATCCCAATTATAAGTATTTGGATGCTTAAAATAATACATAATCTGTCCTGCTGCAACCGGACCACAACCTGCATCGGCCCTATTCCCACCACTCAAGATAGGGTAAAACTGGTTATATCCAGCACCTTGTCCCCAAGTCGAGTATACAAAATTATCGACATTAGAACTAATAACCTTTTCTTTCTTAACAATTCTGGTAAATTCATTCCAATAGTCCATATATAGAGGGTACATTCCTCCGATAATTGCCTCCTTCAACTGTACTGTCTGTGTTTCATCTAAATACGGACAATCGGTTATGCCGTACACCTCATAACCTTTGGTCCACCATGCCATCACAGAATCCATGACGACTGCTTGTAATTCCAGAAATTCATCATGAGGAAGGCTACCCGACCTCGATTGTCTATAAGTTGTAGGGACGGTTTTTGGCTCGTACTCACCCCACTGCATCATATATTTTCTGACAGAATCCATAGGAAGCGTTTCGCTTTTCTCAATTTCCGAATTTATCGTATTTTCCCATTCCTTTAATGCTCCAATATTGTGTTCAATATTGAAATTCCCCGTTTCAGTATAAGCTAAAATAGGATAGTAACGTTTTGATGCACTTATTAGCACGTAGCCGCCATTGTTTTTAAAATTGACAACGTAGGCATACGGTTTCCCTGATTTACCATTTAAGGCTTGGATTGTGTAATCCTGTGAATACGCAGCTCTTGTTTTGGCATTTCCTCTCATCTTGGCAATAATGTTGTCAACATTTGTTTTTGTAACCACTGAACGGTCTTCACTCATTGCAGGAACAACAGATTCAACCTTGTCTTCATTGGACTGTGACACTTCCAATTCGGGATAATCCTCATTGCAGGCAGCAAGAAATAGCAACCCAACAACACCCATACTAAAAAATGTTCTTAATTTCATAGTTGTTAAATTTAAATGGTTAATATTAGATCTCTGTAAAATTAAGAAATATTTTACAAAAAAAACAATACAAACCGTATAAATATATTATAAAAAACACAATTATCCACAGCACGCTCCTTGCACTATCTGTGGACAAAAGAATAAACTAATAGATTTAAAATTGACAGTCATGAAAAATTTGTTCTTTTGTTCTTCTGTCTAATATTAACCTTCTGTTATCTTTGGAGAAGATAGGCTGCGGCTCGGCAGTGGCAAATCTGAAAACTTCGTTTTCGTTTGCCACTGCGCTCGTCTTTCACTATCTTTGCAAACGAAATGGAACGGATGTTCCTGAATTTTCCAACTGCACAGATTTTTTATATGATTTCAATCGACGCTCTTGCCGTGGAATTTGACGGCAAAACGCTTTTTAGCGATATCTCTTTTGTCATTAATGAAAAGGACCGCATCGCCCTGATGGGTAAAAACGGAGCCGGAAAAAGTACGCTATTGAAAATTCTTGCAGGCGTGCGCAAACCGACACGCGGCTCTATCTCCGCACCGA
Organism: uncultured Porphyromonadaceae bacterium; assembly: GCA_949285425.1. Lineage (GTDB taxonomy): Bacteria > Bacteroidota > Bacteroidia > Bacteroidales > Paludibacteraceae > QVMH01. The sequence goes on along the minus strand of CASEAJ010000002.1, from coordinate 32 downwards.
AGGACTGCGTGGTGGCCTACCTTCCGCAACAC
>CASEAJ010000001.1 GCA_949285425.1 uncultured Porphyromonadaceae bacterium | reverse complement strand
TGGAGTAGATATTGCGCAGATAGGCATAGACAATAATCTGAAGCATCATGCGGGGGTGGTACGCGGAACAGCCTCTGGCGGAGTACTTGCGGTAAAGTTCCTTGAGGTTTATCTGTTCGATGATACGGTGAACAACCCGGACAGGATCGTTCTGGGGGATAAAATCGCCTAAACACGGAGGTAAAAGCAGATTGTCGTTGGATATGTAACTCTTAAACATTATCTTTGGGATAGCTTTACTTTATTCCCTAAGATACAAAAAAATAGGGAGACGGGCAAGTTCTGACTTAGCGAAGTTGAGACTTGCCCGATTTTTTTTTGCAGACATAAAAAAGGCCATCTCAAAAATAATTTTGAGACAGCCTCTTTTATCTTTAACCCATATCTAACGACCGATTAGGGGTTTATGCCTGCACAATCGGATGGCGGCCGTAGGCTCAGTACTCTTCCCCTTCTTGCCAAATGCTCCAGGCGGCTTCGGCTTGCCCCACCAGCATTTGTGAGCCGTTCACCGTGTCGCAACCGTGTTCCTTCCCTTTTTTCAGGAAAAGGGTTTCGGCCGGATTGTACACAAGGTCAAACAGCAGATGGTTCTTGCCGAGCCATTGATAGGGAATGTCGGGGCAGGTGTCGGTGTTGGGAAACGTGCCGAGTGGGGTGGCGTTGACAATGACCGTGTAGGCCTCCATGCTTTCGCGGTCGAGCGATGCGTAGGTCAGGTTACCGGTTTTGGCCGTTCTTGAAACGTAGGTGGTGTGCAGTCCCAACCGTTGCAATACGTATTCCACTGCTTTCGATGCACCCCCTGTGCCCAATATCAGTGCCTGGCGGTGGTGGGGTTTCAGGTGTGGCTTGATGGATGCCTCAAAGCCGATGGCATCGGTGTTGTAGCCTTTTATGCGGATGTCACGGCCTGTATAGGAAATTTTCAGTACGTTGACAGCTCCTATTTGGGCTGCCGTTTCATCCAGTTCGTCGGTGTAGGCCATGATTTGTTCCTTGTAGGGGATGGTGACGTTCAGTCCGCGGGGCTTTTCCTTGCTTATAATCCGCTTCACATCGTCTACACGTTCAATTTCATATAGCTTGTACTGTGCGTTGGTCTTCTCCCTTTTGAACTTTTCCGAGAAATAGCGTTTCGAGAAGGAGTGCCCCAACGGATAGCCGATGAGTCCGTAGGTTTTGACGCCTTTTTTCCGCAGCAGGAAGTAGCGTGCCACAAAAACAAGCAGGGCGGCCAATGTGATTAGCAGGGTGGCCACGCTCAGTTCGTAGCTGTATTTGTGTATGAGGTCGGTTTGTCCGTGAAGCAGGTAACCTATGAGTGCCATGGCGGTGTTGTACACGGCCGAGCCTATGAACGTGAAGAGCATGAAGTGGAGCAGGTTCATTTTGGCCAGCCCGGCGGGGATGGAAATGGCCATGCGTATGCCGGCAATGAACCGTCCTACGCACACGGAGGTCTTGCTCCGTTTGTTGAACAGGTTCTCCGCGTGGCGTATCTTGTCGCTGTCAATCATGAGCGCACTGCCCAAACGGCTGTCGGCAAACTTGTACAATGCTTTCCGTCCCACCCAGGCCGAGAGTCCGTAAATAATGAGTGCCCCAATGAGTGAACCGAGTGTGGCAAACAGTATGACCAGGAAAAAGTTCAGGTCGCTTTCCGGGTCGGAGGCTATGTAGGCAGCCGGTGAAATGACAATCTCCGACGGAATGGGAAGAAAGGAACTTTCGAGTGCCATGAGGAATGTGATGGCTCCGTAGGTCATGTGGTTTTCGTACCAGTGCATGACCTGGCTGACAATCGATTCCGGGTCAATGGAGCGTGTGTCGGCAGCCGGTATGCTGTCGGCGGAGGAAGGGACAGTTTCGGGGCCGGCATATAACGACATTGCCGGCAATACAGCCAGCAATGCGATGAAAATGTATTTTTGAAAAAATGTCATGTATGTTCTGTTTACTGGTTATCGGCTGTGTGCCGCTTACCGGCTCTTTGTTTCATTTTCTTGTTGATGAACTCAATGGTGAAGATGAGGCAGAACCCGATGAGCATCCACGCGATGGCAGCCGCCAGCTGGTTGTCGGTGCCGTTTATCGTTTCAAATTGCAACGGACTCAGGTTGCGCTCGGTGAGCGCTTTGCTCACCCCTTCGCTGTCCGTGTAGGTTTGCAGCACTTCTTTCCAGGGCCATATTTTGTTCAGCGACCCGAACATGAATCCGGTGAGCGCGGCTAGCGTAAGCATTTTTACGTGTTTGAACAGCCATGAAAGGATGTGGGAAAACGAAACGATGCCAATGAGTGCTCCGGCCAGGAAAACGAGCAGGACGGGCACGTCAAGTTCTTTCAACGCTCCCAATATGAAATAATACTGTCCCAGCAGCACGAGGATGAAACTGCCCGATATGCCGGGAAGAATCATGGCGCAAATGGCTATGGCACCGCACAGGAAAATGTACCAATAGGCATTGGTCGAGTTGAGCGGCGTGTTTTCGGGCGACGTGATGAAAAATGCCAGCAGCGTGAATACAACAAACGTGAGGGCCGTTTTCCAGTTCCACGCAACGTCTTTGCCTACGAACACGGTCGAGGCCAGCACCAGCCCGAAGAAGAAAGACCACAGCAGCACCGGCTGATGGTCGAGCAGGTAGGTCATGAGGTGTGCCAGCGAAAAAAGACTGGTGGCTATGCCGGCAACGAGGCACACGAGGAAGGTGCCGTCTATCTCTTTCCAGAAACTTTTGAACTGTCCCTTGAAGAACAGGGGGACATTGGCGGGAATGTTTTTTATGGCTCCGATAAGCCTTTCGTAAATGCCGGTAATGAATGCAATGGTTCCTCCCGATACGCCGGGAACGACATCGGCGGCTCCCATGGCAATGCCTTTGGCAAAAAGTAAGATTCCGTCTTTCAAATTCATAAATGTGTATGTTGTTTGGTTTTTATTGTTCGTTGAAGTGTGTCTGTGACGACGGGTCATAAAGTCGGGTTGCCTCCGGACACAGTTCGAGGAAGATGGAAACGGCGTTTTCATCTTCTTCTATCGCTTCCTGCAGGTGCGACAGCGAGGCTTCGATGCGTCCCAGTTTGAAATTGGCTATGGACAACAGCAGATGGATATGTTCCAGTTCCTTGTCCTGTTTGTAAGCCTGCCTGTAGCTGGCCAGTGCCGACAGGAAGTCACCCAGTTCGAGGTACAGATTGCCTGCAGCGACCAGGGTTTCGGGCTGGTTGGGGTCGAGGTCCAGTGCTTTTTCATAGGCCTTCAATGCTCCGGTGGCATCGTTCATCCCGATGAGCGCTTCGGCCAGATACACCCATCCGTCGGCATAGTCCGGCTGCACCTGAATGGCTTTGCGTATGTAGGACACGGCTTCGCCATAGCGTTCCAGTTCGAGCATGCAGATGCAGACACCGCTCAAGGCATCGTAATCATCGGGGGCGGTTTCCAGCACTTTGCAATAGAAGTTGATGGCCTGTTCAAAATCCTCCGCTTTTTCATAGCATTCGGCTATGTAGCTGTTCACAGTCTGGGTGTCCTGGGTTATTTCACTGTATTCGGTGTACCACTCGATGGCCTCGGCATACCGTCCCAGTTGAAGCAGGATATGGGCTTTCTGTATGCAGGCAAACGAGTCGCGCGGGTCAATGGCCATGACATAGTCGTAGGCTTCCAGCGCCTTGACATAATCCTGACGCAGAAAATAAATCTGTCCGAGGTTGAACCACGCTTCCCCAACAAAGGGGTCGATGTCCAATATGTGCAGATAGGTGTCAATGGCCTTGTCCGTATGCTCCGTACGTTCGTAGCAATAGGCCAGTTCAAACAGCACGTCAATGTTTTCCGGTTCGTATTCCCTGGCCTTTTCCAGTATCTTTACCGCATGTTCGAATTTCTCCAGATTCATGTATATGTAGGCCATGTCTATGAGCAGTGAACCGGAGTCGGTCCGTTGGGCGGCGGCTTCGAGCACTTGCCGGCACAACCGCGAGGCTTCCGGTTCGCGTCCCAATTTCAGCAGGGCTTCTATTTTCAGCAGCATGACGTCGTCATCGCTTTGCATGTTGACGTTTTCCAGTATGCGGAACGCCTTCAGAGCCTGCCCTCCCGTGAGGTATATTTTCGCACGTTTTATTTGCAATTCGTGGCTGTACGGATGTTGTCGTAGCGCCATTTCCAGTGCCTTGGAACTGTCGTTGGTTTTCCCTTTGCGGAGGTAATACTCAATGATCGACTCGAACTCATCCACATCGAAGTAGCCGGAAACCGTGTTGCCCCGAAGGAAATCTTCGTACCGCTTCACGGTCATTTCCACATCATCATCAAATGAAAAAGAATGTTTTCGGCTCATATTGCAAATATTTTTGCAAAAATACGCTTTAATCGTCAATAAGTGAACAGATGTGTTCGAATGTTAAGGATAATTTTGTTTTTTGTGCATGAGGGTTGTCCTTAAAACCAAGGCATGTATTTCTGCCAAAACGGCAGAAAAACGGTTGGAAGTGCATGACGAAAAATACTATAGAAAGTGATGCATTTTTCTATAGTATTTCGGTTCACTTTCTATAGAATCTTAGCCAGTCTTCTATAGTATTTTTAATTGTTCATTTGCCATTTGTATTGCTTCTTTTTGCTATCTTTATTGCAATGTTAGAAAACTTGCAATTACACAAATGGAAATACGTAATTTATTGAAAGCAAAATCAAGAATAGAATTGCGTGAATGGCTTCTGCAAAATCACGATAAAGCAACCGAATGTTGGGTTGTGGTAAAGCGGGGAAGACCCAAGGAAGACGGGACTTTCTGGTATATAGATGCAGTGGAAGAAGCCTTGTGTTTCGGCTGGATAGACAGTACCACCAAAAAACTGCCCGATAGTACAACCGCACAGAAACTTTGTCCCCGAAAATCCAAAAGCAATTGGTCGGAACTGAATAAAGAGCGATGTAGAAGAATGGAACGGTTGGGTCTGATGACCGATGCCGGAAGAAAAGTTTTACCGGATATGTCGGACGAAGGCTTCGTGATAGATGAAGAGGTCTTGCAGGCATTGAAGTCCGATTCTGTGGTGTGGAGCCATTTCTGTCAACTGCCCGAACTTTATAAACGGGTCAGAATAGATACGATTCAAATAAAAAAACGTCAGCCCGAACTGTTCAAGAGCCGCCTGGGTAAATTTATCGAAAATACCCGAAATGGTATTCTCTACGGAGAGTGGAACGATAACGGAAGATTGTTATAGGAAAACAATGCGGTTGCAACTGCGGTATTAAATCTTTGCCGGTCAAAGTAAAAAGAGGAAAAAGTCTGGCCGGTAGCAGCAAACTTCGTATTGACCATAAACAGGCAGCCAATAGGCGAATGGTTCAAGGAACAATGGGAAAAGTTAAGACGAGGTTTGCGACAGTCTGCGGAAGAGCCAAGAAAAAATAGAGGAATTGGAATGTAAATTGTTTTTATATGGAGAAAAGTACCGTTCTTGAAAGCAGAACGGTACTTTTCCTTATCTTATGAACAATCATTTTCATTTTGGTTCGGCTATGGCATAGTAACACTCTTCATGCAAGTCGTCAGCGTGTTGGTGAAGAATTGCCACACGTGTGGTGACGTTTTCATAAGTCTCCACAATATCGGCACCTTCAGGAAGCGTCTTGAAGTCGGATGCAGTCAGTGAAGTTTTTTCTCCTAAATGCTTTTTCATCAACCATTTCAATCCTTCCTCTTGCAACTTTAGGTAATCAGCATCTGTTATTTCATCGGGAGAAGCCACAGCAATTCTTACATAAGGGGTATCATTGCTCATTTGAGTGTCTGTCAACAGAAACTCATAACGGGTATCAAGGATATTATATACGCAAACGGTCTTTGGATTGGCAAGTGTAACACCTCCATTCTTCCAGTCTATTCCAAGGAAATCACGCTCGCGCATTACTTGGTGCACTGAATACTCATATATCAATTTCCCATCTTTATAGCCTTTAAGACTAATAGGAAAATCCATTTTTTCGTAAAAATAAGAGCCCCATTGAGATGTGAATCCGTCGGATGTGCCCTTGTCCTCGTACACGCAATATGTATCAGGCAAATTAGGAGAGGACATTTCTATCAAATCATAATATTGTAAGAATTCAGGTGTATCGGGAAAAGAGAATTCATCTTTATAGTTGAGTATCCTGAATACCATAAAATCAAATGGCGCGGCCAACGGAGTGTCCAGATTCATAAATGGCATTAGCTGCACCATTTTAAGTTTGAATTTAGCTTCTTCCGGCAAATCTTCCGGTTCGGGTGTGACAGCTGGTACGTCACGTATGATTTTAAGAAGCGTATAAGCTATATTCGGACCATCAGATGGCGGATTGATGAATGTCGTTTTGCGTACCTCCAATTCGTATTCATGTCCGTGCACATAATCAAAACCCTTGATGGAGCCAAAGGCAAGATGCGAATAATCCGATTCGCTTTCTTCTTTCACAAGCATACACTCCACGGGGATATCGCTTCCCCATGGCTTGTATGTGCCTGTCTCTGCAGAAACATACATTTTTATCGTTTCAACTTTGTCGGTAAGTTCTTCTTTGTCACAACTCACCCAAGCGATACTTAGTAGTGCCAATAAAGCCGTTTTGATATATTTGGTTATCATAATCTATTTGGTAAAAGTAATTGAAATCTGTTCACCAACACGTTTAAGAGCCCCTTTGATATCGGAATTTGCACTGATACCAAGAGTGCTATAAGCACCTTGGCAAGAGACTAAAGGACGGCCTGTGTTGAAATCGATGAAATTGACAGTTACTATAGTTTCTTCAGGCCTTATACCGATTCCGAATCTGGCCAACAATAAAGAAGATTGTTCTTCCAGTGTCAAATCATTAATGCGATACTGATTTATCAGGGTTAACCCTGATTGTTCTACAGCATCGTATAATTGAATCTGATACTGGACAAGTTCATGAGGTAGCCTGTACGTGTCATTATCGAGTACCGCGACATATTTATATTTTGTTAAATCAGCCCCCTGTGAAACCACGGATTGGGAAACTGTACAGCTTGCCAACATCATTGACAGAAATATATAGGATAGGAAAATATACTTTTTCATTATTGCACTATTTGCAGATTAATCGGCCCTTATAGCAAGTACAAAAATAGAGAAATCTTAAAGTGATCATTCAAATCCCACTGTTTTTTTAACATATAACTCACAATTTTAATGCTTAGGATTTGCAGTGTTTGGTTTTGGAGTAGATGGCCAATGATAGGGTTTTGTTTTTAAAAAACGGTGGCGGTAAATCGAATGAATTTGTTTGGTTGATATCAAAAACACCCACTTTAATTTTGGGATATAAAAAAGGTGCAAATCTCGTAAAATTACTTGATTTACACCTTTTATTGCGGAGAGAGAGGCTCTCGAACCTATACATTCAAGAAATATCATAAAATTACAAATTACTGATAATCACACACAATTTGGAATACATAGTAAATCTAAATCTTTCTGAATATCTTTTGCTATTCCAAATATTGGGTGTATATTTGGGTGTAGAATTTCAAACGCACCCAATTATGAATATCAAACGAAACATCATTTTTGCATTGGAAAGCCGGAAAAAGAACGGTGTGCCAATTGTGGAGAATGTCCCCATCCGTATGCGCGTCATATACGCAAGCCAGCGCATTGAGTTTACAACGGGTTACCGCATCGATGTAGCCAAGTGGGATGCTGACAAGCAGCGAGTAAAGAACGGGTGTACCAACAAATTAAAGCAAAGTGCATCTGAAATCAATGCCGATCTGCTGAAATACTATGCCGAAATTCAAAATGTGTTCAAGGAGTTTGAGGTGCAGGAAACCATGCCAACCACCCAACAACTAAAGGATGCGTTCAACCTACGGATGAAGAATGCCAACGAAGAACAGCAGGAAGAAGCACGGATAAGTTTTTGGGAGGTGTTCGATGAATTTGTAAAAGAATGCGGCAACCAGAATAACTGGACTGAATCCACATACGAAAAGTTTGCAGCCGTAAAAAATCACCTTAAAGAGTTCAAGGAAGATTTAACCTTTGAATATTTCAATGAGTTCGGACTGAACGAATATGTCAATTTCCTGCGTGACAAGAAAGATATGAGAAACAGTACCATCGGCAAGCAAATGGGATTTCTCAAATGGTTTTTACGGTGGAGTTTCAAAAAGGGATATAACCAGAATATAGCATACGATACGTTCAAACCGAAATTGAAAACCACCCCCAAGAAAGTAATCTTTCTGACATGGGAAGAGTTGAACAGACTGAAAGACTATCAGATACCCAAGGACAAGCAGTATCTGGAACGTGTC